>DODH01000075.1:3605-9100 GCA_003545625.1 Nitrospina sp. | reverse complement strand
TCTTTACCGCTTCGACAATAGTACTGAAAGTTTCGGTTAGGGCTTCCCGGACTTCTTCATCCGAGATAAGCAGAGTTTTTGGAATTCCTGCAACAAGATCCCTACCCTTGACTTCCATGGTCATTCTTTTTTTCAAGGGATAGGCAGAACCAATTTGAATTTTCACTTCTTCGGCAGTGCGCTCACCGATCAGAAGATTATATTTCTTTTTGACATAGTTAACGATGGCTTCATCCATTTCATCCCCGGCAATACGGACTGACTTGCTAAATACAATTCCGGACATGGAAATAATCGCTACCTCTGTAGTCCCACCGCCGATATCGATGATCATGTTTCCGGTAGGTTCCTGTACAGGGAGATCCACTCCAATAGCAGCCGCCATCGGCTCCTCAATCAGGAACACCTCTCGCGCACCAGCCGATTCCGCAGAATCCCTTACCGCCCGTTTTTCTACCTGGGTAATTCCGGAAGGAACAGCAATGACAACCCTTGGGCGCACCAATGTTTTGCGATTATTATGAACCCTGCGGATAAAAGTACTGATCATCTTTTCCGTAACTTCAAAATGGGCGATCACCCCATCCTTCATAGGACGAATTGCAGTGATGCTACCGGGCGCGCGGCCCAGCATTTGCTTGGCTTCTTCACCGACGGCCATCACCTCGTTGGTAGTGGTATTTATCGCCACCACCGAGGGTTCGCGTAAAACAATTCCCTGACCATTCACGTGTACCAGGGTATTCGCCGTCCCCAAATCAATTGCTAAATCGTTGGAGAACAAATTCCAGAAAAAATTAAACACCTAGCCCTCTCTTACGGATTCAAAAAAATTACGTAACTATCTGTTTTTCCACAACTTTCCTTATAACAAGTGGACGTTTAAAATGCAAGACAAATCCCGGCATGTAATCGCCAGCACGTCCAGGGCACAACCGCATGGTGCCTCGAAAAAACAGCTGGTTCTCTAGGAGCTTCGCTGGTCGTTTATTAATAATGGCTTGCGATTCGCTTGCGCGTTTTATAGTATAGATGCCTTCTTTAACCAGAATAGAGAGAGATACCTAATGCTGAGCATAATTCGAGAACATGCTGATTCTTGGATGATTAAATCCATCCTGTGGCTAATCATAATAGCTTTTGTCGGAACCGTCTTCTATTCATGGGGAATGGGCGGTGCTTCCGGTTCCGGAGGTGGGGCTATAGCAACGGTTGAAGGGGAAAAAATTTATCAGCAGGAATATGACCGCACTTTCAATAATCTGGTGGATTTTTACCGGCAACAATTCAAGAGTCAGTTTACTACCGAAATGATCAAGAAACTCGGCTTAAAAACCCAGGCCCTTGAAGCTTTGATCCAGAAAAAATTATTGCTGCTGGAAGCCGAGAAACAAAACTTGAGAGTCAGCGATGCAGAACTGATTTCCCATATCAGAAGTTTGCCAGTATTCCAAAGTGATAGAAAGTTCAGTAAAAGGTCCTATGACGGTTACCTCCAGTCTCAACGGATCTCTCACCGCGATTTTGAAGACAACCAGCGCCAGGCCCTGATTTTAGACAAGTTGGAAAAACTGTTTCGAACCAGTTCTAAAGTTTCACAAAGTGAAATCCGTGAAGCCTTCGTCAATGAAGAGGAGAAAGCCAAACTGGACTACGTGCGGTTTAACAGCGATCACTTCCAGGTCGAAAAAAGTTTTACCGATCAGGAACTCAATGATTTTTTTCAAGCCAACAAAAAACAATTTGAGATACCGCCGCAAATCCGAGTTGAATATGTGAAATTAGAGCCCAAGACCTATCTTGCGCAAATTGAACCCCGAGATGAAGACATTGAGGACTATTACCAGACCAAGATCGCTGATTTTCGCGTTGAGAAAAAGTACCGCGCAAGCCACGTACTCGTCAATATAAAATCATCAGAAATTGAGGGAAACGCTTCTCCTGAAGAAAAACAGAAACAGGCTGAAGATAAAGCGAAAGCCCTGGCCACAGAGTTGCGGGAAAAAATTAAAGCAGGTGCCGACTTCGGAGAAATTGCGAAAAAACATTCCGATGACCCAGGATCAGGGCCTAAAGGAGGAAGTCTGGGAGAGTTTCCCAAAGGGACCATGGTATCTGCCTTTGAAACCGCTCTCAACAAGTTGGAAATCGATGGAATAAGCGAACCTGTTTTAACTCCCTTTGGCTACCACATAATCAGATTGGAGGGCCGGGAAGAAGAGCGTATCAAACCGCTGGAAGCGGTCCGGGAAGAAGTCATCCAATCCCTGAAAGAAATCAAGGCTCGGCAAAAGGTCAGAAGAACCGCAAAACACATTTATCAGGAAACAGAAAAGGGCAGTAACCTGAAATCAGCCGCTGAAAATAATCAGGCTCAGACAATTGTCACCGGTTTCTTCTCCAGGGAAAACCACAATCTCCCGGAAATCGGTGACCAACCTCAATTCTTCAACACGGCTTTCAGCCTGGAGGAAAACAAGGTCAGCCAGCCGATACATACCTTGGAAGGGTCTTTCATTTTAAAGGTCACTGGCAATAAACAAGCCTATATTCCAGAGTTGGAAGAAGTCAGAAAAATTGTTGGGCCGGCACTGACCGAACAGGTCAATCAGGAGTACACCTCGTCAAAATTCAAGGAACTGGAGCAAAAACTTTCGCAGGAAAAGGACTTGGAAAAAGCCATTCAGGGACTGGATTTGGGTGTCCGGCATACTCCATCCTTTAGCAGGGCGGACTCCATTCCGGGGATTGGAAATATCAGAGAAATTAAGGAAAAAACTTTCGCGATGAATGTGGGAGACATATCCTCCGCGAAGGTGAGAAACCGTTTCTACCTGTTTAAACTAGTGGAAAAAGAAGCGGCGGGAGAACCCGACAAAGAACAAGTCCAAAAAATAACCCAACAGCTCAAACGGGAAAAAAGCATCCAAATGTTTCAAGAATGGGTGGAAAACTTGAAAATCCGGGCGGAAATCATGATCGACAAAAACTTGTTGTAAATTCCGAACCGCCACCATCGTGATGCTGGACCCAACTAGTCCGCATATCAGGGGAAGTAAAATCCAACCCTCCCTCAATCCCTCCCTATGAAGGGAGGGAAGTTGGCAAGGACTTAGTTGTACCGAGAAAACCTTTTGCTAGCCAATAAAAGCTATTGCCCATTATTGCCACTGGCGGCTCGCCGGGCCTAGTGGTGTAGCCGGTGAATTGCCAGAATTTTCTTTGTCAATGATTCGATATCCTCAGCAATAACCCGAATCATCTCTTCCTTACGTATCCCCCCCAGATCATAAATAATATCCGGCACCGAGCCGTAGTCCGTAAGCGCTTTCTGGGTTCCCCATTCCAGAGAAGACCCCTCCCGGACCCTTATACTTTTGGGTTCATCGGCCCTGTCAAAGGAAGCAATCTTGAACCGGAGGCGTTGGCAGACACTCAGTAGTGCGTCCGTATATTTGATATTCATGACAGCGCGTTTTTCCGGATCATGGCGCATGACCGTCAAAATAATATTGGCCACATGACGGGAACCGCCAAACTCAGGTTCGGCACCAGTAAAAATATCTTCCCCATTTTTGACTATGCGTCCAGGAATGGCGAGAACATCCGCATGGTTTTTCGCATTGCGCAGAGCCAACCCAATATTGCTTTGAACCTCGGGAATCAATCGCCCGATTCTTTCTTCCCGGAATATCTGGATTGCACGTTTCATTTCTTCCATAGCCTGCGCTTGATCTCTTTCCCGATATAGCGCAGATAATGGCTCGACACTGGCCTTGCCTTTTCCAGAAATCACTTCCCCAAGAATTGCCTGCCCTATAAATTCCTTGGCCGCTTTTACCGCCGGCAAAGTCTGCCAGCCTAAAGCCAGGCCAGCAGTAATCGCTGATGAAAAAACACACCCTGTTCCATGGGGGTCCGATTTCGACAACCGCTCTGAGCTTAAAATCTCCATACCCGTATTATCCAGAAACAGATCCTCCGGTTTTCCTTTCAAGTGCCCCCCCGTCAGCACCACCGCACGCACTCCGGTTTTAAGAATTTCTCGGGCCGCACGTTTTCTATCTGCGGGTCGGCGAATTTTTATTCCAGACAAAATTTCTGCTTCCCTGATATTCGGGGTCACAAGATACGCCAAGGGGAGCAAGCGCTTCTTCATCATCTCAACCCCGGATAGGGTAAGGAGTTTTTTACCGGAAGTGGAAAAAATAACGGGATCGACAACCAGTTTTTTAACCCTGTAACGTTTGAGCAGGGAAGCGACCCGATCGACAATTTGTTCATTGCCCAGCATACCTGTTTTCACCGCTTGGCATTTATCATCTTCAAAAATAGATTTAAGCTGGCTCTCCACAACCCCAACCGGCAAATCATCCACCGCCTGGACCCCCAGGGTATTCTGCGATGTAATGGAGGTGATCACTGTTTTTCCAAACACCCCAAAGGCAGAAAATGTCTTCAGGTCGGCTTGAATGCCGGCGCCTCCTCCGGAATCTGACCCGGCTATCGTTAAAGCTGTTCGCATATGAAAGCCTCATTAAAGTAAAAAAATAGGGAAGGATTAATGTAACAGACCGTCTTGAAACCTGGCAATAAAATATTTCCAAGGGCCTCTACTTATTCGGTAATTTTTCCTTGGGCAACTCGTAGCCTTTATTTCATAAGGGCCACTTGGCGTGGGGCCGATGTGCAACCACTTTTTATGGCTAGCAAAGAGTTATCGCAGCCAAAAAAGCCCTTGCTATCTGCCTCTCCTGCTAAGGAGCTCATGGCCAAAAACAATTTTTAGAGGTACCCGAGCAGAAAAATCTTCAGGCAACGGTAACTGATTTGGCAAGAAATCGGGGTTTGTCGATATTGCGCTTCAGGGAGGTGGCAGTAAAATATGCAAACAACTGACCAATGACCAACTGAATAAGGGGGGCCGTCAAAGGATGCACTTTTGGAAGGATCAGTTCTTCACTATATAAATCCTGATTTTTTCCTCGCTCGGTGAAATGAATTCCCAGAACAAAACCTGACCGGGCGCGAATTTCCTCAATACTGTTCAGAGTCGATTCATAGAGTGCTTTGTCTTCAGGAGGCGGGACAAATACGATTGAAAAAACATCATCATCAATCATAGCCAGTGTTCCGTGTTTTAAAAATCCGCCGGGCATTCCTTCTGCATGAATATAAGCGACCTCTTTCATTTTCAAAGCCGCCTCCAAAGCAATGGGGTAGTAAACTCCCCGCCCCAAATAGAGCCAGTTGCGGCTCCCTGAATATTTGCTGGCAAGGCGATGAATAAAGCCGGACCGCTCGTTCAAAATTCCCTGGATGATTTCAGGAAGCTCCTGCAAAGCCTGTAGATACTGGTTATAAGTTTTTCGGGTGATCACCTTCTTTTTTAAAGCAAGCTTCATAGCCAACACAGTAAGTATCACCATTTGCGATAATGCGGCCTTGGTGCTGATCACGCAGATTTCCGGTCCCGAGCCCTGGAGAACCACCTT
>DODH01000075.1:0-3275 GCA_003545625.1 Nitrospina sp. | reverse complement strand
TCAACCAACCGGGCAATAGAGGAACCCATGACATTGACAACCGCCGCAGTCCGGGCACCCCTGGACTTGGCATATTTCAGTGCCGACAAAGTATCAAAAGTCTCGCCGGATTGTGAAAGGGCAAAAACCAGGGACTGTTTGTTCACATTAGCCAATACCATGAACTCATCGGAACTGACAGATGGAAAAAATTCCTGCGCCAACTGCGAAAAAACATATTTAGCATATTTCGCAACATAAAAAGTGGTCCCCACACCCAGAAAATAAGAGTTCCGGGATTTTGCGAACAAATCAACAATCTCATCCAGCCCTGAAGCCTCCAAATCCAACGCATTGGAAACCGTTTGAGGCTGTTCATAAATTTCCTTGAGCATATAATGTGGATAGCCACCCTTTTTGGAAGTCTCACTGTCCCATTCAATCTTAATTATAGGTTTCGTGACTTCCTCCTTGCTCAAAAGGCTTTTCACAACATAGGTATCCCGGGAAAGAATGGCATATTCATCATCATCCAGAATTACGGCATTTTTGGTATGATCAATGAACGCATTGAAATCGGAACCAACAAATTTAATCTCATCACCGATTCCCAGCATCAGGGGCGATTCCCTTTTGGCGCAAAAAATCTGTTCCGGGAGGTAGGAAGAAATAAATGCTAACGCAAAGGTTCCTTCAATGAGATTCAGCATTTTCACAAAAGCTTTCTCAACATTCCGGCTACGCTTATAAAACTTCTCCAGAAGGTGGGCGAGAACTTCGGTATCGGTTTCAGAAGAAAACTTAAAACCTTCCTTTTTTAGCTGTTCCCTCAAGGGACGGTAATTGGAAATGATTCCATTATGAACCACCGCAAAATTGCCATCGCTGGAGGTAAAAGGGTGGGTATTGTTCTGTGTCACTTTCCCATGCGTGGCCCAACGGGTATGGGCGATACCTATCTTGCTTTTTAATTGGAGAACATTGTGTTTGCGATAAAACTCTTCCACACCGCCTGTATCTTTTTTAATGATGAGGCGGGTTTTATTCATCAAGGCAACGCCACAGGAGTCATAGCCCCTGTATTCCAGATTCCTGACCCCCTCAAAAAGAAGCTCGGATATATTTTTTAATCCGACAACACCGCTGATTCCACACATATTTGTCCTGTTATTTTTGTGTTACGGAGTAGCATGCGGGAAGGATTTTCCCAGGCGCGACGACCGTGCCAGGTTGAAGGGTGTTCCCGGCTCCAACAACAACGCCGTCACCCAAAAAAGCACCAAGTTTTTTCATTCCAGTTCCCATGGGTCGCTTCCCATTTTTCACGGAAATTGGTTTCCAGTCTACTGTCCGGTTCACGGTCATGCACCCTGCCCCCATATCCACGTTTTCACCCAGCACACTGTCTCCGACAAAAGAAAGCCGACCTATCTGGGAATTGTCCATCACCACGCAGTTTTTTAACTCCACACCGCTTCCCACCGAACAGTTTTTTCCAACAGAAGTATAGCTCCTGATAAGTGAGTTATTGCCGATATAGCTTCCCTCTCCGATGCAACAGGGGCCCTCCAGTACCGCGCCGGATTTAATGATCGCTCCCGCTTTGATGTGCACAATTCCCTGCAGAGTTACGTTGGCTTCCAGCGTTGCGGTTTTGGCGATGGAAGACTCCTGCCACGAGTCCATGATCATTTTATTTGCGGTTAAAATTTCCCAGGGATAAACCACATCCAGCCACTCATCTTCCCACATGGAAGCACGCAGCCCTTCTCCCGCCACCACCTTCTTCAATGCCTTCTCCATGGAATTCCCCGAGGATTCCAGCAATTTGAAAAAAGAAGCCGGTAATATAAACACCCCCGACAGGACATAATTTCCAAGGTTATTTCCCTTTGGTTTTTCGACAATTTTCGTGATCTCCATCCGGGCATTCAGAAATACATTGCCAAACATCTGGTTGGAAGGAGGCAGACAAATAGAGGCAACCGGGCATTTAAATGAATGAAAAGATTGCTGTACTTTGCTGAAAATATTTTCCGCCGTCAGGGTATCCCCATACAAAAGCAGGAAATATTCACCAGGGGATATTTTGTTTTTAACCTGCATCACCGCATGCCCGATACCCAGCTTGCGTTTTTGTTCCACGTAATGCAGATTCAATCCATTGTGGTCCTGTTGCTGAAGCCGTTCGATCAATTTATCCTTCTTATGTCCAACCACAATAAAGATGTCATTAATTCCAGCACTTTTAAGCAAAGCAAAGGTATTATCCAGCATAGTCCGTCCCGCAACCCCAATCATGGAAATGGGCCGGGTTTCTGAAAAGGGACTGAGGTGGGTGCCTTCACCTGCGGCAAGGATTATGGCTTTCATTTTAGAAAATCCTGATTAGGAAGGATATAGTTAGTTACGAAGGCCCGTGATCTTCCCCGAGCAATCGTTCCGCCCGGCTCAAATCTTCCGGGGAATTGATTCCCAGTATCTCGTCTACGTCTTGAGTCTGAATGGTCTGAACGGAATACTCATTTCGCACCAGACATTTTATCGTATCGGTCAAATAATATTCTTTCTGAGCATTATTAGCATCAATATGCTCTAACACCTTAAAAAACAATCTATTGTCAAAACAATATACTCCGGAGTTGAATTCGTCAACTTTTTTCTCAGCTTCCGAAGCATCCTTGAGTTCTACAATTTTTAATATAGACCCATCCTCGTCACGAATGATCCGGCCAAAATCATGGTACTCACTACTTTTCAAGGTCAAAACCGTACATTTCGCGCCACTATTTTTATGTTCTTCAAGCATTTGTAGCAAAGTTTTCAGCCGAATCAATGGCATATCTCCGCACAACACCAATACCCGTCCTTCAAAGTTTTCCAATTGCGACTTGGCTTGTTGTGCAGCGTGGCCTGTACCCAACTGCTCATTCTGAACCACAAACTCAATCTCCCCGCCAGCAAATGCCTCTTTGACCTGGTCTGCCTGATGTCCCACCACTACTATAGTTCGAGCGGGGTTCAAACGGGAAGAAAGATCAAGCACATAGTGAAGGAGAGGATGGCCTGCAACGGGAAGAAGAACTTTGGCAAGAGAAGTTTGCATGCGGGTTCCTTTTCCCGCCGCTAAAATGATGACCGCTAGGTCCGATTGCTGCATTTAAGAGGGATCCCCAGTAACTAGTGATTTATGAGCCTGCAATTTACCACCCTTAGTGGGTGGCTCATGGCAATCATTTATTTTTCGAGGTGCCCTTAATTTTATATTCGGCGATTTTTTTTCTTAACGTGTTGCG
>DODH01000094.1:480-7188 GCA_003545625.1 Nitrospina sp. | reverse complement strand
CGCATCATTGACGGAGTAGAAGAAGCCAAATCGGTGATGCGAACTCCGGAGCGTTTCTTCGATTTCGAGGCATACCAGCAGGCCGATATGGTCATTAAGTCCGCCTTGAAATTGGTATCCGATGCCTATGCCCCTGCTATTTTCAGTTTGTCTACTTTCGAAAGCGGCACCCGAGCCGAGGAGTCCACTCGAAAAGCTCACGAAACCACACGCGACATCGCCACCAATCCTTTCATTAATTTGTATGAAAAAAACCTGCTCTCTACTGAAAGCTGGCAGGATTATGATGTGGTTGGAATTTCTATAATAGGTATTTCGCAAATCATTCCCGGTCTCACGCTGGCAAGAATGCTAAAAGAGAAATATCCTCACCTGCATATAACATTGGGTGGTCCTATTTTCAGTGTTAACGCAGGTCAGCTAATCGGTCACCCTGAATTTTTTGACGATTTTTGCCATAGCGTTGTCACCTTTGAGGGGGAAGAACCTATGCACCGTTTGCTTTCAGCTTTGAAAGCTGGTGATTCTCTTTACACCGTTCCTAATTTGGTACATCTCGATGATAGGGAAGTCGTCCAAAACAAGGAGAGGGTGGAACTGAGATTCGAGGAGTTGCCGAATCCGGTTTTTGATGGCCTACCGATGGATAAATATCTATCACCCTATCCCATCATTCCTGTATTGCAAAGCCGCGGTTGTTATTGGGGTAAATGCACATTTTGCACACATAGTTTTGTTTATGGTCACCGTTACGGAAAACAAAAGACTCAGGCGATGGTGGATGAACTGGAAAACTTAATGAAAAAATACAACACGAAATACTTTACGTTTTCCGATGAAGCTGTATCTCCACATTCTTTAAATGACGTTTCGGAAGAAATGATTGAGCGCGGAGTTGAAATCCGCTCCCTGGCCTTACTGAAATTTGAAAAGGTGATGGACGAAGACTTGTTCGCAAAAATGAAAAAAGCCGGTTTCATCTTCCTCATGTTTGGTTTGGAAAGTGCAAATGATCGGGTCCTTGCTCTCATAGACAAAGGAACAACCAAAGAAGTGGAACGCGATGTATTAATGAAAAGTCACAAGGCCGGAATTTGGAACCATTCGTTTTTGTTTTTTGGATTCCCCACAGAAACGCGACCCGAGGCACAGGAGACCATCGATTTTTTAAGAAATAATTTACAATCGATTCACTCTTTTGGACCCGGAGTGTTTCTACTCAATCGGGATTCAAGCTGCTACCAATATCCTGAAAAATTTTCCATCGAAAAAATCATTGAAGATCCTGACCGAAACATCGCTATGAACCTTGACTTTGTCGCGAAAGAAGGCATGTCGCGTGAGGAAGCAGTAGAAATGAACGACACCTGCATACGCATGGCAGAAGAATATTTCCAATCGTTAAAAGTATGGGGTACGTTGCCACGCGAACATTTTCTACTTTATATAGATAAATTTGGAAAAGAAGCATTGAACGGCAAACAACCTCCTGCGGAAGAAGAGGAGAAGGTCCTTTGCCGCACCTAGGGCCACTGCGTTGTAACAAATAAGTAACACTGTTAAACTTGAAAATAATATGAAAAACTTACTTTTATTTCCACCCGACTGGTTACCCTCAGAGCCTTACTTGAGCCTGCCTTCTTTGGCTTCGGTGCTGCGTCCCGCTGGTCACGATGTGGTGCAGATGGATGTCAATGTGGAAATGTACGATTTGTTTTTTAGTCGGCGATTTCTGGAACATATTGCCGGGCGCATCGCTCACGAAAGGCAGCACCTTCAGGAAGTTCAGGGACAACGCCAACTCGACGAAGAAGAACAGGAACTATTAGAGAAGTTACTGACCTGCACGCCGGAACTTTTTGAACAATTGTCAAATGACGTTGAACGCGCCAAGAAAATTTTGCGCAGTCAGGCTTTTTACGATATCGATCAGTTAGAGTGGGCCACCAACTGCCTGCATCAAACGATGGGTGTGATCTCTCTGGGTTATTACCCGGCGCAGATTTGTTTTCCACCCATCGAGACAGATATCGTTTACAAACCGTTTATGTCGAGTGAAATTATTGAATCCCTCGATGACGATCAGATCAATATTTATCGCGATGTTTACGATATGCTGATCCGTCCGGTGATGGAGCGTGATCGACCGCAAATGGTGGGCATCTCGGTGGTACAGCAGAAACAGCTGATCCCGACCTTCACTTTCTGCAAAATGATCAAAGATGCCTTCCCTGAAACACATATCACATTGGGCGGCAACATCATCACCCGCATACGTGACATGCTCCCAGGAATGGAAAATTTATGGGAACTGTTCGACAGCGCCATCGTTTATGAAGGGGAGTCCGCTTACCTAAAATTGACCGAGGCAGTTAAAAACGGCGATGATTTTTCAACCTTGCCCAACTTGATTTATAAAGACGAAAAAGGAGTTCATGTAAATAAAGAAGTCTTTGCCGAATCACTTGCAGAATTACCACCACCGGATTTTGATGGACTGCCGCTCGAAAAATATTTTGTTCCACAGCTTATTCTACCTTATCTCGCAACAAGGGGATGTTATTGGGGGCGGTGTACCTTCTGCGACCATTTTCAGGGTTATGTGGAAGGCTTCCGCACCAAACAAGTGGACCATATTGTTGAAGAAATTAGTTTCCTAAAAGAAAAATACGGTACACGATTCTTTCATTTCACCGATGAATCTTATCCCCCTGCCTTGTTTACAAAACTTTCACGTCGGCTGATCGACGACAAGCTCGATATCGCCTGGACCACACATATGAGGTTCGAAGAATCTTTGCTTGAAGAACAGGTATGGAAAGATGTCGCGGAGTCGGGTTGCAAGTATCTTCACTTTGGTTATGAGTCGGGCAATCAACGTGTGCTAAAACTCATGGATAAGGCCACCAAACTCGATGCTATTGAAACCAACCTGCGCATGTCTTCTGAAGCGGGTATTTGGAATCACTTGATGGGGTTTTTTGGTTTTCCCGGTGAAACCAGTGAGGAGGCAGACGACAGTAAAGCCTTTGTCGAAAAGAACAGCGCGCATATACATTCCCTCGGCTTCATGACTTTTGTTTTAGGGAAATACAGTCCTATCGCCTTCGAGCCGGAAAAATACGGGCTAACTTATTATAAAAATCCGGAATGGGATCTGGCGTTGGATTATTACTTCACCACTAAGGATGGACTCACCATTCAGGAAGCTCTTGATGTGTTCGATAAATTCGAACAAACCCACAACTCGAAATGGGACTTAAGAACCTGCGTCCGTGAATACATCTTTCTCTACATCGATAAATATGGCTCAAACCATTTACCGCAACTGGAAATGACCAAAGAGCAACGCCATCAAATGCAACAACCCGCCATCGGAATGGTTTAAGGGGCAACACCGCTTCACAATAGGTTAGAACCCTAAAAACGATATAAACCCAACCTTACAAAATTTAAAGAACGTTTTTATTTCTCACCATAAGGCACCACATTTTCATGTTCGTTAGGGTCGTTACGGGAAACAATAGCCAACGCCGGTTCCGTATCGCTCAGGTTGACCGGTTTGTGCGGCACTCCAGGAGGGATGAATACAAAATCCCCTTCCTCGTTTATCATAGATTCTTTTAGGTTTTCACCAAAACGGGTTTCTACCCTTCCTTTAAGAAGATAAATCGCTGTTTCAAAATCATTATGGTAATGGGCCTTGGGCGAACTGCCAGGTGGGATCACCGTTAGGTTCATGGACAACCCTTTTGCCCCAGCTGTCTCTTCTGAAATACCAACGTAGTAGGGGAGATTTTGTTTGGTAGCAATCGCTTCTTGAGGACGAACGGTTATAACTTTTCTTTTTAAATCCAGACTCATGATTCACCTCCTGTTGAGATGAAATTATACACCCGAATTTTATAAGGTATCCCTAGATCTCTATATAAAAACCGTCGTCATGTGTTGCGACTTTGTAGATGGGAGTGGTATCTGAATGGTTCCACTTATCGTAGCCTTTTCTAATATTCCAGGCGTGTTCCTCTTTACTGCAGAAGGCGAACATTCCTTTTAAAATTCCTTTTGCTAAACTTCCTTCGCAACTTTTGCATTTGTCGGAGATGCAATAATATTTCCCTTCAACATTATAAAACGCCAGAATATACTTCCATTCTGTATAAGGATGTTCGAGATCGATTTGTCTTCCAGTTCCTTCTTCAGGTGCTTCGTCGAGTTCTAAAATCTTTACATTAGACATGAGGCCTAATCCTCTGGTAGGTATGGGCCATACCGGTCGCGGTAATATTTTTCAAGGTCCCAACGAAACTTGCCTTTCAGGTGAGGCAGTTCTTCGCTTACTTTATGGTCAAAAGCAACGTATTCCTCTGACTGTTTCTGGGTCTCTTCGTCTCTTTTGACATTTGCGTCGAGATAGGAGTCACCCAGGGAGGAAGTACCTACAATAAGTTTTTGTCCTCTTTTAATCCATCGGCCCAGCATGAGGCGTTCTTCATCTGTTCCAGGTTCCACTATTGCCATAATTACTTTCTTTTTGTTGGAAAAGCTCCCTGCGTCTGCCTATTACCCTTTAGGGCATAAATGCTTTGAAAAATATAACACAGGGTGAATATAAAACCCCAATCGAGAACGATACGGGCTTTTTTTCATCAGTTAATGCCTCGGCCAATATCCTCCGGCGGTTAGTCGGTTGCATTGTTTAGGGACAATAAGGTAGCATATATCCTTATCCATTTTCAATTTTGTCGTTAACCCCTTTTAATTAAGAGAATTAGAGGAACAATATGTCATCGGAACAACAATCAGAAAAAATTGCGGAAGAACACTTTAAAGATGGCCTGGCGTCCAGCAAGCTGGGTGACGACCGCAGAACTTTTGAATCTTATAAAAAAGCCATTGATCTCGACCCGGATCATTTTCTTGCTCATTTTAACATTGGCATTCGCTACGGTAAGCTTCGCATGAACCTGGAAGCTTCTAAATCTTTCCGCGAAGCGCTTCGCATAAAACCCGAAGCTCCGATGGTTCATTACAGTTTGGCTGTGGTGAGCAATCTCATCGGTGAGATGGAGGAGGCCTTTAAGCATTACAAGGAAGCTATTCGCATCAACCCGGATTTTGGAAGAGCCCACAGCAATATTGCGATGCTGTATTACGGATTAAAATATGGCAAGGAAACGGTCCATCATCTAGCTAAGGCCGCAGATATTTTTAAGGAAACGGGAGAAGATTTCATGGAAAAAAATGCCCGAGACCTGTTGCAGGAATGTGGTAAGGAATTTGGACTGACTCCTGAAGATTGCCAAACATTATAATTTTCAACCTTCATGGAATTTGATGTTGTAATTTTAGGCGGTGGTTCGGCAGGATACGCCGCCGCTTCTTCTGCCCAATCCCACGGTGCAAAAGTGGCCATTGTAGATCCCGGCCCTCTGGGCGGACTCTGCATTCTCCGTGGGTGTATGCCTACCAAAACTATTCTCCGTTCATCAGACATCATCTCATTAATGCGTCGGGCCGAGGAGTTTGGTTTACTTCCTGTTAAAGCCAGAGCTGATCTCGCTGCTATCAATGATCGCAAAAATCAGTTGATAAGAGAATTTACTGATTACCGTGTCGAACAGTTGAAAGATCCTCGCTTCAAACTGATCCAGGAAAAAGCCGAATTTATTTCCCCAACTGAAGTACAGGTTGGGAAAAGTATACTTAAAGCAAAATCATTTATTATAGCCACGGGTTCCGTTATTGCCGAATATCCTATCCCTGGATTAAAAGAAACGGGATATGTCACCAGCGATGAAGTTTTAACCATGCGCAATATCCCCGAGTCAATCATTGTTTTAGGGGCTGGCGCGGTTTCCGTTGAGCTGGCACAATTTTTTCTCCGTATTGGTACTAAAGTGACTTTAATACAGAGAAGCAGTCACATCCTATCTTCGGGCGATGAAGATCTGGCACATCCCGTTGAAGATCGCTTTCGCGAAGAAGGTATGGACCTTTATACCGGAACAAAAATTATAAAAGCCATTCGGGAAAATAACCGCTCAACAATCTTTTTTGAGCACGAAGGAAAAGAAAAACGTGTCGAAGCAGAATTCATTTTCCAGGGTTTGGGTCGGAGGCCGAATATTGACGGACTCAACCTGCCCGCGGCAGGGGTGGCTACAGATAAAGGTCGTGTAACGGTTAATCCCGAAATGCGCACCAGCCAAAAAAATATTTTTGCAGTGGGAGATGTGAATGGTCTTCATGAGGTGGTTCATATAGCCATTCAGCAAGGGGAGATAGCCGGATTCAACGCATGTTCACCTAATCACTCGAAAGAGGTCGATGATCGTCTAAAAGCATCAGTCGTGTTTACAGATCCCGCAGTGGCAAGTGTCGGCTTGAGCGAAAAAGAATGCAAGGCCGCGAACATTGATTATCTGGTGGCATCGCATCCATTCAGCGACCACGGGAAATCCATGTGCCTCGGCGAAACACACGGACATGTGAAAATTTTATGTAATCCTACGACCGGCGAGGTATTGGGAGGACATATCGTTGGACCAGAGGCGGGGGAATTGATTCACGAGATTATTACTCTCATGCATTTCCACGGAACGGTAAAGGACTTGATAAACATTCCGCATTATCATCCTACCCTTGCGGAGATCCTGACTTATCCTGCTGAAGAGCTGTTTGAAAAAATAAAATAATTACATTTCT
>DODH01000094.1:0-136 GCA_003545625.1 Nitrospina sp. | reverse complement strand
GAGCCGATCCATATCTTCCTGACTGCTCAATTCTGTAGTGCAAAGGAGGAGGCAGTTCTTTAATTCCGGATAATGTTGTTCCAGAGGGTAGCCCCCAATGATGTGATCCTGTTTTAATATTTGTAAAACTTCTTTA
>DODH01000303.1 GCA_003545625.1 Nitrospina sp. | reverse complement strand
AAAGCTGGGTTATAAAAACGTAACTGTTAGACACGGTGATGGTTATCGGGGGTGGCAGGAAAAATCGCCTTTCGATGCGATTCTCATCACCGCGGCGGCGCCGAAAATACCCAAACTTCTGGTTGACCAGTTGAAAGTCGGCGGCAGAATGGTGCTTCCCCTGGGAAAAACCATAGGCTCGCAAGACTTGGTGGTGCTGACCAAGCAGAAAAACGGGAGCCTGAAAGAACGATTTATTACCGCTGTGGTGTTTGTGCCCATGACTGGAGAGATTCGACGATGATGTTTTTTGATTCGGATAAACAGAGTCGGGAAAAACGTCAGCCAGCAGTGGCCGGCAGGTTTTATCCTGCCCAGCGTGAGGCCTTGGTTCGGGATGTGGAATCCCATATGGAACGGAACATGAAAAAAAGCCCGGCTCTTGGCATTGTTGTTCCCCATGCCGGGTTCATGTACTCCGGGGATGTGGCGGGGGCGGTGTATTCGAGAATTGAAATTCCAGACACGGTTATTTTAATTGGACCCAATCATACCGGCCGGGGCGAGGCGGTGGCGGTTATGACGGATGGAGTCTGGTCCATGCCAATGGGTGATATTGCCATCGACCGGGAACTGGCAAACGCCATTTGCGAGGAAACAGCTATAGCGAAACCGGACTCTTCGGCGCACCGGTTTGAGCATTCCCTGGAAACCCAATTGCCGTTTCTGCAATATTTTAAAAAAGAATTTCAAATTGTTCCTATTTGCCTTATGCGGTTGAAAGTTTCAACTTGCAAAGTGCTCAGTGAGGGAATTGTGCGGGCGGTTAACCGGCTGGGGCGGTCGGTTTTGCTGGTTGCCAGCTCGGATATGACGCATTACGAATCTCATGATGCGGCCAGTGCCAAAGACCAAAAGGCCATTGCCTGCATACAAAACCGGGACCCGGTCGGTTTGTGGGAAACAGTACGGTCAGAAAAGATCACGATGTGTGGGGTCAATCCGGTAACCGTCATGTTGCACTGCTGTGAAAGTTTGGGTGCCAAAGAGGCCGAGTTGGTCAAGTATATGACTTCGGGAGAAGTGAGCGGAGATATGGAAAAAGTCGTGGGTTATGCAGGACTGATAATCCACCGCTAGGCGCGGGGCCAGTATTGCATTGCTCATCAAGCAAACAACACCATCAAGCACAATACTTTAATGATTCCCCCTGATAAGAGGGATACAGGGGGTTTGCATAAACTAGCAGTTTTGTTGGTGATCGAGACAACTCTTTGCTTGCCCGATAGAGCTATTGCCAGCTGGGTCCAGCGTTACGCTGGCGGCTAGCAGTGGTAATCGAACTGGACAACGGGTCGGTATTGATCCATTTGTTTTTTTACAATGCTGACCAGTTCTTCAAGGCGGGTCTGGGTTTCGGCCTCGAACCTCAGCACCAGTACCGGCTGGGTGTTGGAGGCGCGGATCAATGCCCAGCCATTGTCAAAGTTGATCCGCACACCATCAATGTCAATGACATCGTACTGGTTCTTGAAAAACTCTGTCAACTCACGTACGATTTCAAACTTCTTATCATCGGGACAGTCGATACGAATCTCCGGCGTGTAAGCCGTTTCAGGAAGGTCGGCGAGCATTTCAGAAACTTTTTGGCTGGACTGCGCTACAATTTGCAATATCCGGCCTGCGGCAAACACCGCGTCATCGTATCCGAAATAATTGTCGGCGAAACAGACGTGGCCGCTCATTTCCCCGCCAAGAAGCGCACCGGTCTCCTTCATTTTATTTTTGATCAGGGAGTGGCCCGCCGGTGCCATGACCGGAACTCCGCCATGTTTTTCGATATCCTGAAACAAGTTCTGTGAGCATTTGACTTCCCCCACAATAGTGGCACCGGGATTTCTTGAAAGGATATCCCGTGCGAAAATAGTCAACAGCTGGTCTCCCCATAGAATATTGCCGTTGTTATCCACGATGCCAATGCGGTCGGCATCTCCGTCAAACCCGATCCCCAACTCTGCGTTTTCGGCCCGAACTTTTGCAATCAATCCTTTTAGGTTTTTTGCCACAGTGGGATCGGGATGGTGGTTAGGAAAGGTTCCATCCGGTTCGCAAAAAATTTCTATAGGATCCAGTCCGAGTTTTCTCAAGAGTTGCGGGCCCACTATACCGAAGCACCCGTTACCTCCGTCTACTACAACTTTTACTTTTCTGGAAATATTCAGGATGGAGCATATATGTTCCATATAAGGTTCCAGAATATTTGTCTGTTCGATTTTTCCCGATCCGGTTTCGAAATCTTTGGAATCGATCAGGCTTTTCAATTCCTGAATCTTTTTGCCATATAGACTGTGTTGGCCCTGGCTGATTTTGAAGCCATTGAACTCCGGCGGATTGTGGCTACCGGTGATCATCACGCCGCCATCCGCTTTGAGATGATGCAGGGCAAAGTAGGACACGGGCGTGGGGACCACTCCAATATCCATGACATCGCATCCGGTGGAGGTCAGGGCTTTGGATAAAATATCGCGAAAGTCCACCGAACTGGAGCGAACGTCCCACCCCAATACCAGTGATTTTGCTCCCTGGCGTTTCAAATAAGTGCCGATGGCTTGGCCGATCAGTTGAACGGTTTCGGGGGTGAGGTCTTTGCCGACCACACCGCGTATATCATATTCGCGAAAGATTTGAGGATTGATGTCAGGTGTCATAAAAAATACGGTTTGTTTTGTAAGTTGGTTTTTGCAATAAGATGGGAGAATACTGTGACTTTCCCTAAAATGCAAGCCGAGCGAAATTTCAGGAGGTTGGTTCTGCTGCGTTTTCTTCCTCGGTTTTTTTTCGAGCCAGGGTACTGGTGATCTCGAAGGTTTTCCCATCCCTGAAGATGGTTAAATGAATTTCCTGCCCCGGGATGAGGGTCAGCAGTTTGCGCCGGAAGATGGACAGACTGGTGATCGGCTCTTTGTTAAATCCGGTGATGATGTCATTTATTTGCAGGCCGGACTGTTCGGCGGGGCTGTCTTTATCCACACCTTTGATAAGCATTCCCTCAGACTCCGGATAGTTCAGTTCCAAAGCTTCCTCGGCAGTGATAGGTGATGCGTGGGCTCCGAACCATCCTCTTTCCGTTTTGCCGATGATCAGCATACCCATGACACCTTTTACGGTATTGATGGGAATTGCGAACCCGATCAATTGTGCCTGTTCAACAATAGCTGTATTGATCCCCACCACTTCTCCATAAAGGTTGATGAGGGGCCCACCGCTACTGCCGGGGTTGATGGCCGAGTCGGTTTGCAGAAAGTTTGTATAGCGGTTTCCGGCGTGGGGAGTAGCCCTCTCCTTGGCGCTGATCAGGCCGGATGTTACGGAATGCTGGAATCCCAGTGGATTTCCTATTGCCAGTACCATCTCTCCCATTTGCAGTTTGTCCGAATCGCCGAAGGGTAGAACGGTGGGAACGAAGTCCGGCTCAATTTTAATCAGGGCGGTGTCGGTCAGCCGGTCTATTCCAATGATTTTCGCGGGGTATTCTTTTTTTCCTTCAGCCAGTACCACATGGACATTAACCGCATTGGAAATTACATGAGCATTGGTGAGGATGTAGCCTTCCCGGTGATACGGGAAAACGTGTGGTTGTCTAACGGAACCGGTTCGCGGTCATCCGATGAATCGCCATGAACCCAGAAATTTCCCAGGTCAATATCTTTTAGCGAGACGGATTCAAATCGTTTGTCGAAAATAGGGGATTCCGAAGTGACCAGGATTTTATCAGCTTGTTTTGCCGATTGCGAAACCGAGCATCCGGTAAGCATGCCCAGGAAGATGATGGCCGATAAAAATTTGTGTGTCATATTAAAATGGGTTCCGGGTTAAACCGCCATCTACGTTAAAATTCGTGGCTGTGATCCAGGCCGATTGCTCAGAAGCCAGGAACAGGGCCAGTCCTGTTAAATCCTCCGGCATGCCCATTCTGTTTAAAGGAATGGTTTTCCCGGTTTGTTCCATGATTTCTTTTTTTGTTTGCTCCATGGAAGAACCATTACATTGTGCTTTGGCTTCGTCTTCCCATGATTTGCTCCATACCGGGCCGGGGGAAATGGAATTGACCAGAATATTATCCGGAGCAAGGGTCTGGGCCAGGGAAACGGTGAAATTGGAAAGCCCGGCCTTCATGGCGCTGTAGTGTGGAAAAACTTCCTGCGGACTGGCGGCGGCAATGGATGAAATATTAATGATCCTTGCGCAAGTGGACTGTTTGAGAGAGGGAATGCATAACCGGGTCAGCCGGACGGCAGACATCAGATTGATTTGAAACGAATCTTCCCAGTCCTGATCGGTCAGTTCAATAAAGTTTGCCAGTTTTAAAATCGCTCCGACATTATTGATCAGTACATCGACCTGCCCCAGTTGTTGCAGTACGCTTTTGTGAAAGGCTGCAATTCCTTCTGCCTTACCGAGGTCAGCGGCAAAGAATAGAGCGCCTTTAATTTCGTCGGACAAGGCGTCCAGACGACCCTGGTTGCGGGCGCAGACGGCAACCTGAGCGCCTTCCTTGGCAAATGCCAGGGCCAGAGCCCTGCCGATACCGTCACTGGCCCCGGTGATGACCACTTTTCGGTTTTTCAAATTTAAGCCCATGTTAATATGCCATTCACCTTCTTGAGATTCGATGTTTTATGGATGCCACCCTAATCCCGAAAATCACATCTTCCCCATCGCTTATCTGGGTGGTGTCTGCGATCGGATTTTATATCATCAATATCTTTCTGGGGTTGTTCATGGCCTTCAGAAAGAGGACTACCCAAAGCCTCAAAATCCACAGGCTCCTGTTTTACACCATCGTGTTTTGCCTGGGCTATTATCTGCTCATGAACCAGACCCACGATGAAAACAGCTTGCTGGATTATTTGATCTGCCTTTACTTTATCACAATCGTCCCCTACAGCAAACGCTGGGACGTCATGATCCACGCCTTCGTTGGTGCTGTAGGGCTGACACTTCTGCCGTTACTTATTGTACTCAGGATATAAAAAAACTTAATGAAAATAAAATAATGGGGAAGGGGAAATACCTGGATGGTCAGTCTGCGATGGCTGCTTTGACGGTGATATCGCCATAGACTTTGACGCGGCACCCGAGTTTCTGGTGA
>DODH01000154.1:12791-12992 GCA_003545625.1 Nitrospina sp. | reverse complement strand
GTCGTAATGCGGGGTATCAATTTCAGGCATCGGCGATTTAATCTTTCCATAGAAGAGCCTCCGTTTACAGCACAGCTTTAATATCCTCCACAATTTTATTTTTCAAATCGCCCCACTTCGTTTCCGGTTTTTTTGTGACAGTGATGAACGACGTTGCCGGTTCCGCCATCACAAACACGCTCGCCAGGCCTTCATTTTCAA
>DODH01000154.1:2389-12454 GCA_003545625.1 Nitrospina sp. | reverse complement strand
AATTTTTGCGGCCACCGGAAAATCTTTTGCATCTTCCAGACTGTTAAAAGTTTTATAACCAGAATCAAGGATTTTTTTGTTAACATTGAACTTTAAAGCATGCTCATTGGGAGTGGTATCAATAGTTACTTGGATAGACATGGTTATTGACCTTTAAAATATATTATTTTGGAGATATTGACTTCAAACTGATTTATTTTCTTCTAAATGAACCCATCCCTTCTTTTTACCGCTTCGCCAGGTGATGTGAACCCAGTCGCCTTTTCTTTTTACAGCTTTGACACGGGTTCCCTGCTTGAGCCGGTTACAGATTTCGCCCTCAGGCTTAAGATGAACAGTATACGTTTTATTGAGAAGCAAGTCTTCCAATATAAATTCCGCTATTTTTTTCCAGGTTGCGCCGGGTACAGATCCAAAATAGAGTTACGGCTAATAGCAGGCTCGATATAAAGAATTTTGTCCTTTTTAAATTTTCCGTTACGCACGATCTTCAATAACTCACCGGGTTGAGGTTGGCTGGCCTCCCTACGTCCATTGAGAACAGATATATCCAGATCCTTTCTCTTGTCCCCCAACTCTTTTTGGGCAATGCTCTGGAAAGTATCCCCCTCCTGAACTTCGTAAAAATCAATATACTTTGGTTTGTAACGTTTTTTGTCCCCAGCGTGTTTTTGACCTTCAAATTTCAAACCTCGGATCATGTTTAAATATCGATCCCGGTAACTGTTAACGTTTTCCGCTTCGCGGGTCATGCGCCCGGCCATGAGATGAGCCTGGACAATCCGTTCCCTGGTTTCCGGATGGGATGCTTGAAAGGCATGATAAGATTGGCCGGACATGATTTCCTTGCGTCTCAGGCTTTTAAGAAACTGGGCCATCCCAAACGGACTGTATCCCGCTTCCTTGCTGTTCAATATTCCCTGTTGATCCGACTCGATTTCCGCTTCCCGACCATATCCCAGGTTGATCTGCTGAAACATAGCGGTACTGACTTTCAGCCATTGGCCCGCATTCTTTGGGCTTGCGATGGCCCCCCCAAGAGCAAGAATCGTCGAACCTATACTGCGCACCATCTGTTTGGCACCATGATGAAATATAATATGCCCAATTTCATGACCTAAAACCCCTGCAAGTTCCGCCTCACTATTTACCAGGGCCAGCAAGCCCACGGTCACATATACATAACCTCCAGGCAAAGCAAACGCATTGATATCCGAGCTATCTACAACCCGAAAATAGTAGCGTGGAAAAACTTTGTCCGAAAGTTGGGATACCAGGTTTTGACCTATTCTATTGACGTATATCTGGAGTTCTTTATCCTGATAGATCCCGTATTGTTTGGAAATTTGCGCATCGGCACCTTTGCCCATGGCCATTTCCGTTTCCTCTGAAATGAAGGGTACGGAATGGCTGATAGCGGGAGAAAATAAAACGAGAAGAGCCAGAAAGAACGGTAAAACAAGTATGAAGTATTTGGATATTTTCGGCATAAAATTAGCGGAGAACCTCCGCTGACAACTGGCAACAGTTTTTTATCGCCTGGAGTCGTTCTTCCAGGCTTAACGAGTTCTTTCTCATTATCCCCACGGCAAGTGGGCGTTATCAGGCGGAAAGTTGTTTGATGCGGCGCTCTATTTTATCCACTTGCGGATTCTGGGTGAATTTAATCTGCATTTCTCTCAAGATCAGTAATGCGTTGGAAGCATCGTTATTCAACTCGTAACATCTTGAAAGGCTCCAATATACTTCAAACAAGGGGAAAGCGGTGTTCGCATCGATTACCGATTTGAACAAATCAATGGCTTTTGTATAATCTTTTCCATACTCAAAGCTGTGTGCCAGCCCAACCTGTGCCATTTGGTAATTGATTTGTCCCGAAGACGAGTTGCTCATCACCGTTGAATAAAGCGCTTCGGCTTCACTAATCTCCTGGTTTTGAAAATGGGCATCGGCTAATAACAATGAAGCCCGCTCTTTTTGAAAACCCTCCCCTATTTTTTTCCAGATTGACCTCACTTCAGAGGCAGGATTACTGTCATTTTCGACCATCTTTTCCATTTCAAAATATAACGCTTCATTTCCTAACGCCTGGGTTTCCTGATAATATCTGAAGCCAAAAAAAGAAGAAAAGATAATGACGAGAGCGGCGACAATACCAATAACCGTGGCCCGATTATCCATATAATAAAGCATAGCTTTTTCAGAAGTGGATAAAAATTGGTCAGGATCTTTCAGCAAATGTTTTCGGCTGACTTTAATACGTTTGGCCATGAGAAAAACCTTACTTGATTGACGAAATTCTCAAAAATTCCGATAAATTTATGTTAATAGGTTAGCAACTTTATTTAATCATAAAGACAAATCCCAAACAAGCCATTTCTCTAAGCAATGCAACTATGAATTCGTTATAATGCCGGAGTCCTCTTGCTGAAAAGGCATAACATGCATGAAAAAATTTCCATTATTGGCGCGGGTAGTTGGGGAACCGCATTAGCTATTCATTTGGCCAGCAATTTTCGCCAAATATCCCTTTGGGTGTATGAACAGGATTTGTGTGACACCCTGACCCATACCCGTGAAAACACCTGGTTTTTACCCGGACACCCTTTGCCCGAAAATATTCAGCTCACTTCTTCATTACAATCGGCTATCCCGGGGCAATCCCTGATTCTGCTAGTAGTCCCTACTCACGTAATTAGGCAGATCCTGTCCCAAATTAAACCATTTTTAGAAAAAAATTGTTTATTGATTTGCGCCAGCAAAGGAATTGAGAATGACACTCTTTTTACTACCCATCAGATCATTCAGGATGTTTTGAATATCGATAATTCTGTATCAATCATTTCCGGCCCAACATTTGCCAAGGAAGTCGCATCAGGAGTTCCTTCCGCATTGGTAGCTTCTGCAGAAACGCTTGCAACGGCAAAACAAGTGCAAGAGCTTTTTACTACGGATAAAATGAAAGTTTTTACCAGCACCGATTTGGTAGGGGTGGAAATTGGCGGCGCTTTGAAAAATGTTATCGCTATCGCCACGGGGATTAGTGACGGACTGGGCCTGGGATTTAACACCCGTGCCGCGCTGATTACCCGTGGATTGGTCGAGATCAGCCGGATTGGAACAAAACTTGGAGCCCGTCCAGAAACCTTTTATGGCCTTACCGGCTTGGGAGATCTTGTACTCACCTGCACCGGCGACTTGAGCCGGAACCGGCAACTGGGAATCCAACTTGGCAAAGGAAAATCTCTGAAAGAAATTACTGAAAACATGAAAATGGTAGCCGAGGGTGTTTTGACTGTGAAATCGGCTTATTCCCTGATAAAGAAATTTAATGTCCAAGCAGCAATTATGGAAGAAACCTACCGTGTCCTGTATGAAAACAAATCGCCCGGTCAAGCACTGGAGGACCTGATGAAAATAGAAATATCTACCGAGTTTGCAGGCATAGAAGGGTTGGAATGAATGCCAGGGATTTAAAAAAAATATTGAATGACCTGCACGAGCAGAAACTAACCCCACAGCAGGCCATAAAAAAACTTACGGCCCTGCCCTATGAAAACCTCGGATTTGCCCGGGTTGACCATCATCGCAGCCTTAGACTCGGCATGCCCGAAGTCATTTACTGCCAGGGAAAAACAGTAGTTCAAATAAAGAAAATTATTCAGAGCATAAATCGTGCGGGACATTCCGTTCTGGCGACTAAGTTATCCAAAGACAGCTTCCGCAAATTAAAACCCTCATTACCTAAAATTGCTGAATACAATGAAATGGCACAGACTCTGGTTATTGAAAAAAATAAACACCGAAAAAAAAATGGCTTGATAACCATCATCAGTGCAGGAACCTCAGATATCCCCATCGCCGAAGAGGCTTCTGTCACCGCTCAATTGTTGGGAAGCAAAACAGAAACACTTTTTGATGTAGGGGTAGCAGGTATTCACCGTCTACTCGATAACCTTGAGCAGATCCGGAAAGCGCGGGTGGTCATTGTTGTGGCAGGAATGGAAGGAGCCCTCGCCAGTGTGGTCGGGGGCCTGATAGACAAACCCATCATAGCTGTGCCTACCAGCATTGGTTATGGAACGTCTTTTGGAGGTGTTTCCGCCCTTCTAACCATGTTAAACAGCTGCGCACCAGGAATAGCGGTGGTCAACATCGACAACGGATTTGGAGCTGGAAGCATGGCCCACCGCATCAACATTCTTGGAGATTCGACAGGGACTGAATGAGCCGATTCATCCCCACCTCAGAATTTACAACAGGCTCATAGCCAAAATCCTTTTTGGCCAGAGAAATATTAAAATAATGCGAAGTTGCTAATTGGGAAGCTAGGAACCGGGTCATCGGAGGCTCTTTTTTGATATTTCCCCAATGGTATATTTTTTCCAAAAAATATCCCACCCTTGATGCATTTCGATAGGAAATACTGCGCGTAACAGGTGGTCGGCTTGTTTTTTTCAGCACTTCATTGATCCATTGCCACAGATTCACCGGTTCGCCATCGCTGACAAAATAAACTTTTCCACTGGCAGAAGGATCACCAAACTCCAGCGCATCACAGGCTTTAAGGTGAGCGGATACGGCATTGTCGATATAAATCATATCGACCCTGTTTTCCCCTTGCCCCACTCGCACCAATCGTCCTTTATCTGCTTTTGCCAAAAGCCTCGGTACCAAATGCGGATCACCAGGCCCCCAGATTAAATGCGGCCGGATGGATACCGTAGCCAAATCCGGGCTATTGGCTTCTATCACAAGTTTTTCAGCAATCGCCTTGGTGCGGGGGTACTCACTTAAATAATTCTCTGGGTAGGGAACCGTTTCATCCACCCCTTCAAGGCTCGAGCCCCCGTAAACGACACTGGGAGAACTGGTAAATATCAGCTTTGGGACTGCGTTAATCAGGCAGGCTTTAATAACATTGCGGGTTCCATCAACATTAATGCTGTAAAAATCTTCTGCCCGGCCCCAAATTCCGGGAAAAGCGGCAGTGTGAAAAACCGCATCCATTCCGGCAATTACCTTGTGAAGGAAATCAAAATCCCGAATATCTCCCTGGAATAATTTAATGCCCTTTGGAAGGTGGGAATAATGGTGCCGGCCGACAACGGTAACGTCATGTTGTTTTTCATGGAGAGATTTAGCAATTCCGCTGCCAAGAAATCCACCACCTCCTGTAACCAGAACCCGCATTTTATATTCCTCTTATTTATCGAGCAAAATGTTTTCTCGGCTCAAAAAACTATTGCTAGTCGGGTCCAGCGAGTTATGCTCTTCATTAAATTTCATGCCCCGCATGGGGTATCACGCTGACGGCGGCTCACCGACGTTTATTCTAACGCAAGATTCGCTTTAGCATCCAAAGTCTTAAATTCTGCCGACAAATTTTCATCGCAAACAAATTTATGATAACCGGCACAGGCAATCATGGCGGCATTATCGGTGCAAAAAATCGGATCCGGAAAAGAAGCCTCAAACCCATTAGCTTGAGCCTTACTGCGTACGGCCTCGCGCAAGGCACCGTTTGCGGCCACCCCACCTGTTAAGACGATTCTCGATACTTTCTCCTGTTCACAGGCGCTGATCAGCTTATCAACCAGGACATCAATTACCGCATCCTGAAACCCCGCAGCAATATCTTCATCCGTCAAGGGATTGTCTTGCTCTCTTCGTTCTAAAAAAGTCCGGACCGATGTTTTCAATCCGCTGAAACTAAAATCCAAGGAACCTTTCTCCAGATATGCCCGGGGGAATTTATGGGCCTTCCCGTTTCCCTTTCGCGCCAACCTTTCAATGGCCGGGCCTCCTGGATAGGGGAGTCCAAGCATTTTTCCAACCTTATCAAAAGACTCTCCCGCCGCATCATCCCGGGTCCGCCCCAGCAGTTTATATTGCCCAAAATTAGCCGCTAGGTACAGGTCGGTATGCCCTCCCGAAACAATCAGAGCGATGAAGGGAAATTGTATTTTTTTCTGCAGAAAAATGGCAAGAAGATGGCCTTCCAAATGATTCACGCCAATCATAGGTATATTGAGACCATAAGAAAGGCCCTTGGCGGTGTTTAGACCAACGAGCAATGAGCCGATCAACCCAGGCCCCATCGTGACAGCAATGAGATCCAGATCCCTTAGTTGCGCGCCAGCCTTTTTCACAGCCTCCTCAATAACCCGATGCACCCGCTCAATATGGGACCGGCCTGCCAACTCAGGAACAATCCCTCCATATTTTGAATGGATACCAATCTGGTCATTGATCACATTAGATAAAAGGGTGTCGCCGTCTTTCAAGACTGCGGCGGCGGTTTCATCGCAGGATGTTTCTAGGCCAAGAACAAGCATGGCGGGATAAATATCTATAAAATGAGCCCCTCTTTTCAAAGAGGGAGTTATATTCTTCCTCAGCCTTCGTGCCCCGAATGGGGTAGCTGGGGTGATTTACAACTGCAATATGCAGGCTGGGGAATATATTTGCCGATAATCAGAGAAACAAACAAGCGTTAATGCATGCTAATACGGCTATCGGGCTCAGGAATGGGTACCTGCAAATTCTTAAACACTTTTTTCATGACCTCCC
Source organism: Nitrospina sp. (assembly GCA_003545625.1). The sequence goes on along the minus strand of DODH01000154.1, from coordinate 5,881 downwards.
AACCTGAGAGCAGTGAAACGGCATGTTGCAGTTGATTGTCCTTAACAAGATCTTCGTTGATAGAGGCTTCTTCAGCTTCTTCTTTCTCAACCTGGCTTTCCTCTTCATTTTCCTCTTTCACTACATCACCAATACTGCTTTTACCCTTCAAATGTTTTTTTAAATCCTTTTCACGCAAAAATCTTCTGAGCCGGGTCTTTTCTTCTGGTTCTTTTTCTTTTTCATCGTCCCCTTCCAATTCTTTGGGGAGTTTTCTCTCAATAATGATATCAGGCTCAATTCCATTTTCCTGGATCACTCGGCCACTGGGGGTGTAGTAACGGGCCGTTGTTAAGCGCAAGGCGGACCCATCACTAAGTGGTATGATCGTTTGAACCGATCCTTTCCCAAAAGTAGGTGTGCCTAAAATAATGGCCCGGTTCAAATCCTGCAAGGCACCCGCAACAATCTCCGAGGCACTGGCACTCCCACTATTAACCAAAATAATTAGAGGGTAAGAAACGCCCGCCACCTTATCATGGCTGGTAAACCGCATATTCTGTTCGTCCGAGCGGCCTTTCGTATAGACAATAAGATTTTCCCGGTTCAAAAATCGATCCGTCACTTCCACAGCTTGATTCAACAACCCACCAGGATTGTTCCTGAGATCCAGGATCAATTTGGATATTCCCTTTTTCTCAAGCTCACCCAAGGCTTTATCCAGATCCAAACTGGTATTTTTTGAAAAACTGCGGATTTTGATATAACCAATGTCTTTTTTATAAAGTTTATGGACAACACTCCGGACTTTAATAATGGCCCGGACAATGGTGAATTCTTTTGGGGCTTTGAAAGACTCCCTGAAAATGGTGATGGTAACAGGAGAACCGGTTTCACCCCTAAGCCGGGAGACCGCATCCTGAAGAGTCATATCAAGGGTTGACTCCTCTTCAATTTTGATAATTTTATCGCCCGCTTTAATTCCCACCTCAAAAGCCGGAGTTTCTTCAATCGGTGAAATGACGGTAAGGACACCATCCCGAATACTGATTTCGATGCCCAATCCACCAAATTTCCCAGTAGTCTCCACCTGCATTTCCTTATACGATACGGGTGGTAAATAGGAGGTATGGGGATCGAGGGCCTTTACCATTCCCCGTATAGCACCATTAATAAGGGCGTCACTCCCAACCGATTCCACATAATTGGATTCAATCAGGGAAAGCACCTCGGAAAACACCTTTAGCTTGTCATATGTATTTGGTTTAGATTCTTCAATGCTTTCTTCCGCATAAAGCATCTGCGCGGGTAGCCCCACCAATACCATGACAATCATTAACCGGGTAAATCCGGCTTTAATTGTGTTACCTGCCAATGACAAATTCAAAGTGTTATCTCCTTGATGTAAATATACGGATTATATATGAATAAGGGAACCTGCGCACTCATTACCTGATCTCATTTTACCAAAAGCGGACACAATATGTCTATTTCCTGCGAGCCGTCTTGAACCAGCGGACGGGTTCAATAGGTTTGCCATTTTTACGCATTTCAAAATAAAGGGTTTCCCCGATCAGCGATCCCGTATCCCCGCTTAGGCCAATAATATCCCCGGTCTGAACCATCTGATTTTGCTTGACGCTAATACGGTCCAAATGGCCGTATAGAGAATGATAATCCTTGCCATGCCCAATAATAACCAGGTTTCCATAGCCCTCAAGCTCGCCGGTATAAAGTACTTTTCCATCAAAAACTGAGCGCACCGACACCCCGGTCCTGACTCTGATATTAATACCATTATGGACAATGAACGAAGCAAACTGTTTATCCTTTTGCCTGCCAAACTTGTTGAGAATCTTGCCTTTCACTGGCAGAGACAACCTGCCCTTTTTATCGGTAATATCCAGACCCGCTCCGGATACCAATTTCGTCAATAATTTTCCAATCAGATCATTTAAATTGTTGGAAGCCTTTAAAAGCTCTTTACGGGTTTGGATCCCAAGTCGTTTCTTTTTTTTAATCTTCTTTAAAAAATATTTTTTGTCTTTTCTGGCTTTTTCGAACTCGCCCTGCTTACCTAAGGCATCTTTTTCCAGCCGCACCAGTTTTGCCCTGACAGCAAGAAGGGATTCTTTTTCACCATTCAAACCATCAAGTCGAATTCTATAATCTGCCATCAAGTTTGCATCGTGTTCCGCAACCAATTCCATATATTTGAGGCGTTGCAGCAGATCGCTCATGCTTTCAGATGAAAAGGCCACTTTAAGAGGAAAAACAGGGCCTTCCTTATATATTTGGCGGAAACGTTTGCCCAATAAAATTTTCTGAGCCTTTAACTCTTTCTTATTTATATTAAGATTCTTCTCAAGTTTCGCGAGTTTCTTTTTATTAATCAGAGAATTCCACTGGTATATCTTGAGCTCCCTTTCTTTCAGTTTTATCTGATTATCAATTTTCTTAAGTTTGCCAAGTAATTTCCCCTCTTTTTTCCCCACTGAAGAAAGCAGTTTTTCCTGTCTTGCTATTTTTTTCTTTAAAATTTTTAATTCTTTCTTCTCATCCTTTAGTAAGGAATTAATTTCCTTAGTAGTTTTTTTAGCTGGCCAAACAGTTGAAGCAAAAACAAAACTTGAAACCCCTAAAATAAAAGTCGCCAGAAATAAGGTTTTATGTTTCATCTTTTATTAAGAGCCTGCATAAATTGATAAGTTGAAATATAACTGGCAACAAATCCAATCAGCACACTCAATCCCACAAGCATCAATAAAAACGGCTGGGAGATAAACTGGAAATCCATTCCCCTTGCAATGGACTCAATGGAGGGCTGAAACTCGTTCTTCAAATAAATAAAAATGGCTCCCATAAGCCCCAAGGAAATCAAAGAACCGGACAAACCCTGCAATACCCCTTCCAGCAAAAATGGAATTTTGACAAAGCGGGGGGTCGCTCCAATCAACAACATCAATTCAATTTCATCTTGCCTTGAATAAATGGATAGCCGAATGGTATTAGAAATAATCAGAGTTAACCCTAAACTCAGTAATGCTCCAACTCCCAAAAGGAAAACCCGGCAAATAATCATAAACTTTTCAAACCGACCAATCCATTTTTCCCCATACTCCACAGATTCCACACCCGGTTTTCCTCGGATTTTCTCAGCAAACTCACTAATATGCAATGAGCGATCATCGGAGACCTTAAACCGGATTCTGTAAGAAGCCGGTAACGGATTAAAACCCAAGTCCAGCTCCAAACCGGCACCCTCCATTTGCCTTAATTTAAATTCCTGCCAAGCCCTTTCCTTGCTAACCTCTTCCATGGATTGAACTTCTGCATTTAATTTAAACAGGTCTTGCAGGTCGCTTTTCTGTGATGGCGAAATGTCGTCTCCCAGATAAACAACCAACTGGACATGCTGGTTCCAACTTGTCAAAAGTCCATTCAAATTAAAAAATACGATAAGGAAAAGCCCTAAAATACCAATCGAAATGGCAATAGTCATGACAGAAATCA
>DODH01000154.1:0-1999 GCA_003545625.1 Nitrospina sp. | reverse complement strand
TGAATTGCTGAGCTCATGATGAGACAACCTTTCCACGATTCAAAACAATCACTCGATGCTTTCCCGGCTTCAATATCTCCTGGCTATGAGTTGCAAACACAATGGTCGCCCCATTCTGATTCATTTCTTCAAAGAGCTTTAAAATCTCGATGGAAATTTCCTGATCCAGATTCCCGGTGGGCTCATCTGCCAAAATGATAGGAGGGATGTTAACCATTGCCCGGGCAATAGCTACACGCTGTTGCTCCCCTCCAGAAAGCTGGGGAGGGAAAGAATCTTTTTTGGGTGTGAGCCCTACATTTTTCAAGGCTTCCCATGTTTTAAATTTAATCGTTTTTCTGTCACGGTTTGTTACTTCCTGGGCAAACGCAACATTTTCAAAAACGGTTTTATTGGGAAGAAGTTTATAGTCTTGGAAGATTACACCAATGGAACGTCTTAAAGTATGGATATTTCCAGCATCCAACCTCCCAACATTGATTCCCTGTACCAAAACCTGGCCCTCATCAAAACACTCCCACCCAAAAAGGATTTTCAGAACGGTGGTCTTCCCCGCTCCACTTGGGCCAGTTAAAAATACAAATTCTCCCTTAGCAATTCTGAGCGAGACATCATCTAGTGCTGGTTTACCACTGCCATAGTTTTTAACAACATTGAATAACTGGATCATGCCGGAATATATTCGAGAGTTAGATGAGCAGAATATGAAGAAATAAAAAACGTGGCGTCAGACTAAAAGTTTTTGTCTTTTTAGGAAATCTCTAATTACCAAGAAATTCCTCGTGCTCGTCAGCCAGAATAAAATCCGCACCGAAGATATCTTTTGTAGCGTATTCCCTGGGAAGCATTGAAATCATGCCGGAACCATAAAACTGTTTTATCTGGTCATCAGATAAAAGGTCAAGATTAATATAGGTTTTTATAATCAGGCGGTCTTCAATTAAATCATAGGCAAAAATCCCATCTGGACATGCCAGGAACCCATCATTTTCGCCATAAGAAGACAGGGCTTTACCGAAAAACGCATCCAACTTGATAACGCAATTTTCCTGGGCCTGCGTTCTTTCGCTAAAACGATCCACACAATGCGAGGTATAAAATACCTGAGGGTGAGAAAAAGATTTAATCAGTTTCCCTTTCTCGGTCGATTCTGTCTCTACAGGGGAAACCACTGAACAAAAACCATTTTTGGAAAAATCAATCAACACCAGCACATTTTTTCCAAACCGTTTAGCGATTTTGCACGTCACCTCATCTATAAATTTATGTCTCTTTCGAAGAGAAATTTTAGCGTTACTTTTGAATTTTTTCTTAAACTCTGTTTTTAGAAAATTTTCTATTTGCGCTTTTTTAAAACTAAAATGTCTATCGTTACCCATTGCTCTTTTTTTATCAATAATTCTTATGAATAATTATACAATATAGGAAAGACCAGTAAAAGCAAAGATTTCCATAACTAATTGTATTTATAAGGGGCTATGTTAAAATAGGTTATGAACCCGACACCACGTATATTTTTGATGCTCCTCGGTGCTACCCTCTTGTTTCACACCACTTTGAACTATATGGAGGAGAATATCGAGGATTTTGAAACCGTTCCGCTTCCCCCAAAAAAAATCAAGAAGATCAGCACCAGAAATCCCATTATCCAGGTTAATGCTAAAGATAGAGGTTCTTGGACATTAGTGGAGTTTGCCACAGGAAAGACCCAGAAAATTTCTGAAGCAGAAGCAGAAACAAATAAGTTGAGTCAGGTTTCCTGGGATCTTGCTTTCAGCCGGACAAAAATCATCTCCAATGGCGGAAAAACTAACCCATCGGGGAAAACCGGAATTATCAATCTGGGGCCGGTTGACTTTGATAATATTAAAACCGCTCCAGAAACCGGTTATGTCCAGGATAACCGCTCGCTGGGCAACCTAATCAATAAAGAATTGGCAGGCTGGTACAATTACCGTACCCGGACCCATAATATCGAATCCAAGAGAAATGTTTATGC
>DODH01000139.1 GCA_003545625.1 Nitrospina sp. | reverse complement strand
CTTTGCGTTTCAAACTCCGCTCATCATGGTTCTGATGACCAAGTTTGGGGTGATCAATACCATAAAGATGAAGTTGTACCGAAAATGGGCTTTTCTCGGCACATTTGGCCTAGCTGCGGTATTGACTCCTCCCGATATAATCACCCAGGTATTGTTGGCATTCCCGCTTTATGGTTTGTATGAATTTGGGATTGTGGTATCCCGATTTTTTGAAGATCCCAAAAGCCGGGAATTAGCTTTGAAACAAATGCAGAAGGAAGCGGCGGCAAAAAAGGCCGCCAAAGAAGCGGCCCAAAGGGCGACCATGGCAAGGGATGCCAAGCAGAAAGCCGCTAAGAAAAACCGCAAAGTTTCTTGATCAAACAAAAAATACCAGAATGGAAATCAATCGTGGATAGTTAAACACGATTAAAATTTCTGCAATGGCAAAACCGATATGCACCAGAATCGGGGCTATTATTGAGCCTGTTACCTTCAATAATCCTGCCGATAGCATTCCCAGAAACAAATTCCCTATACTCGGTCTGAAATGAAACAGGGGGTATAGCAGACCACCGCTGATAATAACCCTCCCGGGATTTTCTTTCATAAGCAAATTATTGACAATTAAACCCATCACAAATATCTGGTCGATAAAGGGAACGATTAGAGTTGCAAAAATGTTTCCAGCGAAAGAAATATTAAATCCCATTTCCTCCGGAGCCCTCAGGTCTGCTCCTGCAAATAATTCTGATTGCGATAATCCTGTTTTTATTAATAGACCGTCCAATAGGACAACAACCATGACAGGGAGTGCCCCAAACAGAATGCCTATCGCCAATGGTTTCCCAATATTGTTTTTGTTGAATCCTAATTGTTGAAAAGATACGTGTTTTAAGGCAAGGACACCCGTTAAAACCAGAGAAAAATATAAAATGTGCCAGAACTCATAAACAAATCTGTTGCCAGGAAAAGCAAGGTGGGCTGTTGGAAATAAAACCAGGAAGTAAAAGGCCAGGATGGGAGTGAGAATTTTCACATTGTAATATCGAAAATTGGAATTAGAGCTCCTTGCGATCCGCTGTCAGAATAACAGGAATTTTTATTGCCGGGTTTTTGATGAAGTGACCAAACCTGAAATATGAGGTTCTTTTTCCGTTTTTTGACCACTGATATGCTTCGGCGGTTCGGGCGGGGTGCCAATGCCACTAATATGACTCAAGTATGACGGAGCCTTGTTGCCATTAGAATAAAGCTCCTCCTTCAGAAGCGTGGCATTAAGATAAAACCCAGCAAATATCAGGGCAGAAAGTATGCAGGACTCAAGAAATACGTTTTTCCACATAACCGGTTGGTTTTTTTGATAATATACTCCCCACAGTTTAAAATTTTTTAACAGCAATTACAACCTAATAGCCCCCTATGCGGTTGACAAAACCTGTTGCTTTATTTAGTATCCCTTTTGAGTTAAACTATCCTAGTAAGTAGCCTCCCACCAAGGCATGTATTTCATCGTTCGGGCCAACCATTCTCCTCAGTTTTGATGAGGCAAGTTTTCAATCGGAAATTATCATGAAAAAAATTGCTTTAGCTTCTGATCACGGGGGTTTCGATCTTAAGGAAAGTGTCATCGCCCACCTTTTAAACACGGGTTGGGAGGTGGATGATTTGGGGCCTCATAGCGGGGATTCTGTGGATTATCCCGACTACGGGATAAAACTTGCCGAAGCGGTGGCCGAGAAAAGGGTGCAACGCGGGATTGTTATCTGCGGTACGGGAATAGGCATGTCCATTGTGGTCAACCGATACCCTGGGATTCGTGGAACCCTGTGTTCGGATCTTTTCACTGCTAAATTATGCCGCGAACATAATGACTCAAATATCCTGATTATGGGGGGTAGGGTGATTGGTAAAGGGTTGGCTGCTGAAATTGTCAATACCTGGCTGAACACGCCTTTTGAAGGGGGACGACACCAAAGGCGGCTCGATAAAATTAATCAAATAGATGCTTCTTTAAAGACTAAAGGGCATCGCTAGAAAATTGCTTTTGCGCGGCCTTTATGAAATAAAGGTCGGCGGAGCCGCCGATGGCAAACTGTAATGTCTTTATTTTGCGGACAAACGTTTACTCGGCTCAACGAGCCATTGCTAGTTGGCCCCACGCTTAGTGGTTGGCTTAGAGAAAATCACCGAATAAATAGGGATTCTCTAAAAAAATCTTTAATTCAAGGAGAGATGCAAATTGTCACTTGCTGATTTTGATCCGGAGATCGCACAATCCATTATAGATGAAACCGAGCGGGAAAATAATACCCTCGAAATGATTGCCTCTGAAAATTTTGTCAGCCCCCAGGTGCAGGAGGCTCAGGGCTCGGTCATGACCAATAAATATGCCGAAGGCTACCCTGGCAAGCGTTATTATGGCGGCTGTGAATACGTTGATATTGCAGAAAGCCTTGCCATTGAACGGGCAAAAAAACTGTTTTCCGCCGAACACGCCAATGTTCAGCCCCATTCAGGCTCCCAAGCCAATATGGCGGTTTACCATACTGTTCTCAAGCCGGGAGATACAATTCTAGGGATGAACTTGTCTCATGGCGGGCACCTGACCCATGGTTGTCCAGTAAACTTTTCTGGATACACCTATAACGTTGTGGCCTATGGCGTGAGTCAGGAAACTGAGCTGATTGACTATGACGAGGTCAGGAAACTGGCTCTTGAAAGCCAGCCTAAATTGATCATTGCAGGGGCAAGCGCTTATCCAAGGGTGATCGACCCTGTCAAGTTCCGCGAAATTGCCGATGAGGTCGGGGCAAAAATCATGACCGATATTGCTCATCCTGCGGGACTGATTGCTGCAGGGCTCTATCCCTCACCGATTCCCCACTCAGATTTTGTCACCACCACCACGCATAAAACTCTCAGAGGGCCTAGAGGCGGAATGATTTTATGCAAAGAAGAATATGCCAAGGAAGTTAATAAAAAAATATTTCCCGGTATTCAGGGTGGCCCCCTCATGCATGTAATTGCCGCAAAAGCTGTGGCATTTAAAGAAGCTTTGAATGCGGATTTTGTAACCTACCAGAAACAGGTGATAGCCAACGCTAAATGTCTGGCACAATTTTTAATCGATCAAGGGTATAAAATTGTCAGCGGTGGAACAGATACGCACTTGATGCTGGTCGATTTGCGTCCTCAGGATATTACCGGGAAGGACGCTGAGGCGGCATTGGAAAAAGCTGGAATCACAGTGAATAAGAACACCGTGCCTTTTGAGACCCGGAGCCCGTTTGTGACTTCCGGAATTCGGGTCGGAACACCTGCGCTGACCACCCGGGGAATGAAAGAAAATGAAATGCGTAGAATCGGAGAATTGATGGTCCAGACACTCGAAAAAGTAGGGGATGATAGTCTGCACGCCAAAACTCGTAAAAAAGTGCGTGAACTTTGCGACCAGTTTCCACTTCACCTGGAATTAACCAAGCAATAAATCCTGCCCTATGAAATGTCCTGATTGCTCCGATATGGAGAACAAAGTCGTTGACTCCCGCTTGAATAAAGAGGGGACTGTTATACGCAGGCGAAGAGAATGCCTGAGTTGCTCTGTGAGGTTCACCACCTACGAAAAGCTGGAGCGGTCGTTGCCTTTATTGATAAAAAAAGACGGTCGGCGGGAAGAGTTTGACCGGGACAAGATTATTCATGGCGTACAGAAAGCCTGCCAGAAAAGGCCGGTAAGCATCAAAGATATTGAAGACCTCGTTGACCGTGTGGAACAGTATGTTCAGGAGTTGGGTGATAAAGAAGTATCCGCTTTGAAGGTTGGCGAAAAAGTCATTAGTGAAATTTATAACCTGGATGATGTCGCCTACGTTCGTTTTGCTTCCGTTTATCGTTCCTTCAAAGACGTGAATGAATTCATGGTTGAATTAAAAGAAGTGCTCAAAAGCAAAGAAGGTAATAAATCCCCCCGCGATCACCTGCAATAAGAGGCCAATTCTGGTTCAAAAAATACCCCTTCATAGACAGTTAAGCATTTCAATTGGCTCCCGCAAGACAAAAGCGTACTTTTTCCAGAAGCTCCTCTTCGGGGAAGGGTTTAAAAGCATGAGCACAGGGTTTGAGTTCTATTGCCTCCTTAAACAAAGGTGTATCGCCACCAAATCCGGAAATTATCATCACAGGAGTTTTTACATTGATTTCCCTCACCTTTTTGAAGACATCCACTCCTGTTTCTCCATACATCCTCAAATCAGTGACTACCAGATCATAGGAAGAGCCCTTATCTAGCATTTCAATAGCATCCTCCCCACTTTTAGCTGTGTCAACATTATATCCTGCTGAATCCAACTGAATCTCAAGACCCATGCGAATAGTTTCGTCGTCATCAACAACCAAAATATATTTATTATCCATGATTATATTCCATGCATTACTTGTTTATTCCGTTTTGATGGGAAGGTTTATCGTAAAGGTCGTGCCTTTATCCAGTTCGCTTTTTACTTCTATATCTCCCCCGTGATCCCGAATGATA
>DODH01000042.1 GCA_003545625.1 Nitrospina sp. | reverse complement strand
ACCGTGTCTCAGTTCCAGTGTGACCGTTCACCCTCTCAGGCCGGCTAACCATCGTCGCCTTGGTGGGCTGTTATCCCGCCAACAAGCTAATGGTCCGCGAACTCATCTACAAACGGAGTTTGAGACTCCTTTGGCCACGCTCCATAAGAAGTGTGGTCTTATCCGGTATTAGCACAACTTTCGTCGAGTTATCCCGAATTCGTAGGCAGATTATTCACGTGTTACTCACCCTTGCGCCACTTTACTGGTTTCCCGAAGGAAACTTTCTCGTTCGACTTGCATGTGTTAGGCACGCCGCCAGCGTTCGTTCTGAGCCAGGATCAAACTCTCCAGTTATAAAAACATGAAAATTTAATCCAAACTATGAATCATTTAAATCAAAGTAATTGTTGCTAGACCCGCAACATCTTTTGACACCTATTCAATTTTCAAAGAGCGAAGTCCAACAGAGCGCAATAAAATGCACCAGTTGGATAAAGATATAAACTGATTTGTTTTCTGAAAAAAAGGCAAGAAATCTCTATTTAAAAGCCTTTTCCAAAATTTTGTCCGGAAAAAACTTTCAGATAAAGATTTTCAGGCAATTTCGTCAGCTCCGTAATAATAGACCCTGAAATGCTTAAAAGCAAGGGCTATTATCAAGAAAATTACGTTTTTTTGGTTTTTTGGAAAATTTTTATGGAAACATTAAAAAATATCACGCCCCTTCTTTCACAGGGGAGACCTTTATAACCCCGAGATCCTTCGACATGCCCCGGAGGGGTACATCTGTGGTTAATGAGGGAGGGCAGGGCAAAATGGAGGCTTAAATTGCGGTATTTCAGACTTTTTGGGGACAAATTTAGCGAGTGGAATCAGTCGGTTTTTACTTCGGTTTCCTCGGCCAATTGTAAACTTTTTAGAGTATAGAGTTTGTGATAGAGACCTTCTTTTTGCATAAGCTTGGCATGGTTGCCACTTTCGACGATCTTGCCGTGATCCATCACGATGATATGGTCTGCGTTATGGATGGTGGAAAGTCTATGCGCAATGATAATGGAGGTTCTGTTTTCCATCAACCGTTCCAGTGCCTCCTGGATCAGCAACTCCGATTCGTTATCGAGCGCTGAGGTGGCTTCATCCAGTATGAGTATGTGGGGGTCCTTTAAAATCGCCCGGGCGATGGCGATACGCTGTCTTTGTCCGGCTGAAAGTCGAATGCCTTTTTCGCCGACCACGGTTTCATAGCCATCCGGACATTCCATGATGAAGTTGTGGGCGTTGGCGGCTTTTGCCGCTTGTATGAGTTCCTCTTTCTTTACGCCTGGTTTCGCGTATTCAATATTTTCCAGAATGGTGCCGCCAAACAGGATAGTCTCCTGCGGCACAATGCCGATCTGTTTCCAGTAGCTGGCCTGTTGCACGGTTTTGAGCGAGATACCGTCCACACGGATTTCCCCTGATACCGGATCATAAAACCGATGTAGAAGTTGCATGAGGGTAGTTTTGCCTGCACCACTGGGGCCGACCAGAGCCACTGTTTGCCCTGGCTCCACTATAAAACTGATGCCCTTTATTATTTCCTGATCCTCGCGGTAATGAAAATGCACATCGTCGAACTCAACTTTGCCATCTATATGGGGCAGGGGTTTGGCGTTGGTGATGTCGCTGACTTCCCCTTTCATGTCGAGAATTTCAAAGACGCGTTTGCTGGCACCAATGCCTTCCTGCACGCGTGCATACAGGCGCGCAAAGCTTCCCATCGGCCCGGCTATGATGGTGGCGTATAGAATGAAGGCGATGAGTTCGCCGGGACTGATGGCCCCCAGAATCACTTCCCGTCCGCCATACCAGAGCAGGATGAGTGAGGTGGAAAAGGCGATGAAACCAATGCTGGGGCCAAAAAAGGAAGAGATGATGACGCGTTTTTTAGCGGCTTGGAAACTGTCTTCCATGGCTGTGCCGAAACGTTCGCTTTCCAGTTTTTCCCGGACAAACGATTTCACGATCTGGATGCAGGAAATATTTTCTTCCAGAATGGTTGTGGAAACCGCCAGCTTGTCCTGAATTTCGGTCGAGAGTTTTTTCAGCTTGCGTCCAAAGGTGCGGGCGAATAACACAAGAATCGGGGCCAGCACCAGTATCAGTCCGGTCAGCTTCCAGTTCATATAAGTAATAATGATGATGCCGCCAAACAGGCGGATGGATTGCTGCAGCAGCGTGGCGGGCAGGTCGGTGACGATATTTTCGATGGTGGTGATGTCGTTGGTCATACGCGAGACGATTTCCCCGGTGCGCCGTTTGACGAAAAAACTGAGCGAAAGCGTGTGAAGATGCCGAAAAAGTTTTATGCGAAAATCGGTGATGGCCCGTTTTTCGGTCAGGTCAAACAGGTAATTGTGCGCCGTGGAAAAGATGAGCTGGATCAGGAACAGTGCGGCGATGCTGAATGTAAGGCTGTTCATCAAGGCCATGTCTTTTTCAACCATGACAACATCCACTAGCTTTTTGATGTACAGCGGTACCGCAAGATTGGTCAAGGAAGCTATGACCAGAAAGATCGCACCCAGGATCAATGCCGTTTTGTAAGGCTCAAGTAATGTCAGCAGGCGTTTATAGTTATTCATACGAGTATAGTTTTTGCATTTGAATTAGGACACTGTATCATAAAATTTTTTCCACCGGCGATCCGCCGGAGGCAGATAGCAATAACTTTTTTTGGCGAGCAAAGAGTTGTCTCGGCTTAATGAGCTATTGCTGGTCTATTCCTTACAAATAGAGAATCCCAATAGAAAGAGCGAAGAGTTTTGCCGACTAAACTAGCCATCATTTTTTCGGATATCAAGATCCAGCACACGGTGTTTGCCCTGCCGTTTGCAGTGATGAGCGCGTTTCTGGCCGCAGGTGGCATGCCGGAAATAAAAAAACTGTTGTGGATCATCGTTTGCATGCTGGGAGCAAGAAGTGCGGCAATGGCATTCAACCGCATTGTCGATGCCCGGTTTGATAAGGAAAACCCGCGCACCAGGGACAGGGCACTTCCTTCAGGAAAGATCAATGTTGGCAATTACGCCGTGTTTCTTGTCGCTTCTTCCGCCTTGTTTATCTTTTCGGCCTGGATGCTGAACTCGCTGGCGTTTTATCTTTCGCCCGTAGCTTTGGCCATCGTATTTTTTTATTCTTTGACCAAACGTTTCACCGCGTTTTCGCATTTCTGGTTGGGACTTGCCATCTCTATCGCTCCGGTCGGGGCCTGGGTCGCCATTCGCGAAGAAATTTCTTTCACCTCATTATTGTTGGGAGCGGCAGTGGTTTTCTGGTTGATTGGATTCGACATTCTTTATTCCTGCATGGATATCGAGGCGGATAGGATTAATCGACTGCATTCTATCCCCGAGCGGTTTGGTGTTGAAACGGCGTTGAAGATGGCCCTTGCCTCGCATGCGGTGATGGTGGTTTTTTTGCTGGTCTTATTGGAACCCACAGTTCTCTTGGGATGGGTTTATCTGGCTGGGGTAGTGCTGGTGGCGGGTCTATTGGTTTATGAGCATTCGCTGATCAAAAAGGATGATTTGTCGAAGGTGAACATGGCTTTCTTCAAC
>DODH01000256.1 GCA_003545625.1 Nitrospina sp. | reverse complement strand
TACGTTTGTCCATCCCTTCTGAATAGGATTTTTTTCTTCCCTCTGTTAATATCAATTCGTTGAACTCTTTTTGACGAGCCTCCCTTGATAGAAAACGCATTCAAAAAACAGATTGTTGTGCTTTTAGCCGGACTTGTTATGTCCTGTGGAATTTTGCTCATGCCGCTTCCTGACGGTATGACAGAAAGTGCACAGCGCATGTTCGCCGTGGTCGCCTTGATGGCGATATGGTGGGTCGGTGAAGCCACCTCGCTTGCCGTGACAGCATTGTTACCTCTGGTATTGTTTCCACTGCTCGGCATCATGCCTAGCAAACAGGTGGCTCCCAACTACGCCAATCATCTTATCTTTTTGTTCCTGGGTGGATTCATGATCGCTCTCGCCATGGAGAAATGGAATTTTCACAAACGTCTTGCACTGTGGATCATCTCAGTAATGGGAACGGAACCGAAACGCATCGTCCTCGGATTCATGATGGCAACGGCGTTTTTATCGATGTGGATTTCCAACACGGCATCGACGATGATGATGCTTCCCGTAGCCATGGCGGTGGTACGGCAAATCGCTTTAGATGCTTCTTTAAATGGAGAAAGAAATTTTGATTCACAAAAACAGATCGAAAATGGATTGGGTCTCGTATTGATGTTGGGCCTTGCATACTCTGCCAGTATTGGAGGGGTCGGCACTCCGATTGGAACACCACCGAATATTGTATTTGCAGGATTCTACAAAAATCTTTTTCCGGATAACCCTGAAGTAAGTTTTTTTCAGTGGATGATATTGGCTCTCCCTATAGTCTTGGTTTTTATTCCAATAACGTGGGTTTATCTTTGTCGTTTTGTTTTACCCTTTCCAATAAACCATATCGAAGGTGGGGAAAGTAGGGTCATTCAAAAAGAACTTTATGGGTTAGGTTCCATGAACCGGGGGGAAAAAATTGTCGCAACCGTTTTTTGTTTTACAGCGATGCTATGGATTTTTAGGCGACCCATTGCGATAGGGGAGTGGATACTTCCTGGTTGGTCGAACCTATTCGAAAATCCAAAGTTTTTGCATGATTCCACCATTGCTATGACCATGGGGCTGTTATTATTGGTGGTGCCGGTCAATGGTACCAAAGGTCTCATCCTGAATGGCAAAACCGAATGGTTTGCTTTGGACTGGAAAACGGTGCAATCGAAAACACCGTGGGGAATTTTGATTCTTTTTGGCGGTGGTTTCGCTCTGGCATCTGGTTTTGGAGTGAGTGGACTCGATAAATGGATTGGATCTAAACTGATCGGAGTTTCTGATTGGCCGTTGTGGATGACGGTTCTTACCATTTGTCTTGCGGTTACTTTTTTAACGGAATTAACTTCTAACACGGCGACCACGACAATGATTCTTCCTATACTTGGTATGGCTGCGATAGCGGCGGCTGTTCATCCATTATATTTTATGGTGCCAGCGACGTTGGCCGCTTCGTTTGCGTTTATGTTACCGGTAGCGACACCGCCAAATGCAATTGTCTTTGGTAGCGGTTGGGTGAGCATTCCGAAAATGTCAAAAGCAGGGTTGATCCTAAACCTTATTGGAGCAGGTATTATAACCACAACGGTGTTGGTTTTGGTGAGTGGGTTTTTAATTGGTTTCTGAGTATCATCCCTTTGAAGGTACGAGCATAATAAAAAAATCACGAGCTTCAAACCGGTTGCCTTGTCCACTTTAATTTTGGTAGACGAGCTGCCTGGGCTTCATCAGGACGTGATACTTTTGGTAGGCGCGGCGCCTCATGAAAACTTTCTGGGTCTTCATGGCCTTTCTTGGAGATGGATTTCATAGCCTCAATAAACATATCGAGGGTTTCTTTGGATTCGGTTTCTGTCGGCTCGATCATCAAAGCACCCTTTACGATTAACGGGAAGTACACGGTGGGTGGATGAAACCCATGATCAATGAGTTCTTTGGCAAAGTCTATCGTTGTGATGCCCTGACCTTTATCGTTGAAAACGCATTCGTGCAGGGAGGCTCCAGTGAAAGGCAGGTGGAACGTGTCTTTTAGTTTTGCGCGGATATAATTTGCATTTAAGACGGCTGATTGAGCGGCTTCAAGAATACCTTCGGGGCCGAGAGTGCGGATGTATGCGTATGCTCTTAGCAGCATACCAAAGTTACCGTTGAACACTTTCAATTTGCCGACACTTTTGGGACGGTTATTATTTAATACGTATTTATGACCTTTTTTCTCTACGACTGGTTTAGGTAAATAAGGTTCGAGAGTATCCTTGATGCAGACGGGTCCTGCTCCCGGTCCGCCTCCGCCATGTGGGGTCGAGAAGGTTTTATGCAGGTTGATATGTAAAACATCAATTCCCATTTCCCCCATCTTAACGATTCCCATTACAGCATTGAGGTTGGCGCCATCACAATAAACCAATCCTCCCTTGCTGTGAACGATCTCGGTGATTTTTAAAATATCTTTTTCGAACATTCCCAATGTATTGGGATTGGTCAGCATAATGGCGGCGGTTTCTTCATCCATGACAGCTTCGAGTTTGTCAATGTCAATAAGGCCTTCGGAGTTGGATGGGATCTGTACTGATTTGTAACCGCAAAGATTTGCGCTTGCTGGGTTGGTGCCATGCGCGGAATCGGGTAAAAAAACTTTTTTCCGGGGATTGCCTTTTGCGGTGTGGTAAGCCTGAATCATCAGCATACCGGCAAACTCACCTTGAGCCCCGGCTGCGGGTTGCAGGCTGACATGGTCCATACCACTTATTTCCTTAAG
>DODH01000262.1 GCA_003545625.1 Nitrospina sp. | reverse complement strand
GCATCTCTAAAAATTGCTTTTGGTCCAGGTATTTGCGTGTGAGAGTTAGGCATTATTAAACTACCCTCACTGCGGCTATGCCTTGCCTCTCCCTTCAAGGGAGAAGGGTAGGATGAGGGGGATTCAATGTGGTTGGAATCTTTTCCATTTCATAGAAGGAGTTGTTGAGTTGGACGCTGTTTTCCTGATAAAGATTAATTTTGCCATATATTGCATCGTTTTTGCCGCCTGTTTAATCAAAAATCGCAATTTCAACATCGCTCTGGTCGGCTTGACCTACTTGGCGCCGCTGGTACCCTTAGGCATGACCGATGCCAATATCGAACGATTCCTGCTCGTTTCCTTCATCAATTTTATTTTCGGCATCATAGAGATGGTCATTTTTGTCCTGACCGAGCGGCCCGAAGACATTGTATTTGACAGATCTTATCTGCAACAGCTCTTTGGGCACGTTCTACCCATTTGCATGGCGTTGGTGGGGATGTCTTTTGTTGCCCGTGCCACCGGTATTGCCGTAGGCTGGGGGGAAGCGGTGATGATTGCCGGACTATTTTTCGTCGGCTCGGTATTTCGTATCTGGGCTATAGTTCAGTTGGGGGTGTTGCGCTTTAAGTTCAACATCGCCTTTCGGGAAAAACAGACCCTGAAAACCGATCAGTTGCACGGCCTCATGCGTCACCCCACCTACACGGCGATGATGCTGGTGATACTTGCTTATGCGGTAACCACCCATTCCTGGCTCGCGGGAGGGCTAGGCACACTTTCAGCTTGGTTTGGTTTTCAGTTTAGAATCCATTTTGAAGAACGGGCTTTGAAAGAACAGTTTGGCGTGGAATATGAGAGGTACCGTTCCCAAACCCCAATGTGGTTGCCGTTCCTGCATTTTTGAAGGGGGAGGTGGCGTCACCTTGAGTCATTCTGAGTTGGGCGCCCACCACCAGACCTTTTATATCTCTCAATTCTTTTTCACAGCCCGTGCAACTCACGAATGTAGGGCACAACACCCTCTTCAAACGTGCGCAGGGGAACGAATTTCAGAAAGTTGAAGCGGGCAATGCCGAGTTCGATGGCAAACTCTTCCAATTTATGGGGCTCTCTAGTCTCGACTACCCAGAGGAAAGTGTGTTCGAGACCCGAATGATAGCGGTCCAAAATAGAAGTGACGCCATACTTCTCCATCAACGGCCGCAGGTCCTTCGCACCCACCACGACCACTCTTTTAGCCGTCTCAAGATTTGTTGATCGGGCAGGCGTGGACGTCGTGCGTGCCGTAAATCCCCCACAAAGTGGGTTTTGCCAAACTACTTTGAGCCGAGGCGGTTGCAACGAAGAACGATGTGATCATCATTGCAATGACGAGAAGTTTCATTGTGCCGAGTCCTTTGGCAATGTTTTTAACGAACAGCGTAAATGTTGAATATCGTGGTCTAGACATGGGAGTTCTCCTGTTTGATAGTTACTTGCATATTAAAAGTTACTGGAGTGTATCCTAATCACTTTTATTTTGCAAGTGACTTTTTTTGGGGCTATACTGTGACCATGAAAAGGCCTATGAAAAAGAAAAAACCTATAAATATCAAAGACTGCGGAGAGCGTTCTAAATGTCCGATGACCAACACGCTGGATTTGATCGGCGATAAATGGACGCTTCTCGTGATCCGCGACATGATATTTTTCGGCAGAAAACAGTTCCGTGATTTTTTGGATTCTCCGGAAGGGATTTCAACCAATATCCTGACCGAGCGCCTGAAGCGGCTGGAGAAGCACGGCATTATTGAGAAACACTCGTACCAGGACAATCCGGTACGCTACGAATATTCTCTTACCCAAATTGGTCAGGACCTCGAACCCGTATTACTGGAAATCAATCGCTGGGGAAAAAATAATATAGAGGGGATTCGCGTCCCGAAGGACGAAGAGCTCGAGCAGTTCCAAAAAAAATACAGCAGAGACAGGAAGTGATGAAAAGTACCGCCAGGGTGATACCCCATCCGGGGCATGAGATAAATGTTGGGGATATCATGGAAGCCTCAGCATGACCCTTCGAGAACCTTAGGGTGACAGTAGTGGCCCTACGCCTAGTAGTCAAATCGCAATTTCATCGATTTGATCATCCTTCCTTTTAGGTTTATAGGCTGGGGTTTTGTCCCTTTTCCTCTTAACTTGCAGCAGGATATTTGAATACCAGTCCTCTTTTCTATTTCCCTCACGGACAAAACTGAAAGTCTGGAGGTTTTGCAAGGAATGCAATCGGACATATAGGAAAGCCCAACGGAGAGGGGGTAGAGGTAACATGCTTCTGTAGAGAACGACATTCGGAGCATTCAAATATAAGGAGAATCATCGGTAATCCTTAATAAATCAAATAGTTATTCTGGTTGAACTGGGGATCAATATAATCCCGATAAATTAAATTGTCAATAACTATTTAAAAATCAGTTAGTTATGGCGGCGAGGCGTCGCAGCCAGGGGCCACCAGCAGACAAATATAAGCGTAACTGGCGCAATGGGGAGGTTATCCGCTATAATTTTCTACATGGACAAGACCGGGCAATATTTAGAAGACCTGAAGAGTGAGGACCCCGCCGTTCGCGCGAAGGCTACTCGCGGGTTATGGATTCTCTGGCACGCACAAGCGGGAGCTGAGATGGAGCAGGAGCTGAATGAAGCAACCCGGTTGATGGATCGTCAGCAACACGAGCAAGCTCTTGCAATGTTCCAAGTCCTGATCGAGAAATGTCCCGAGTTCTCTGAAGCGCATAACAAACTCGCGACCCTTCTTTTCATAATGGGGCAATTCGAAGAGTCCGTCAAAGAATGTGAGGAAGTGTTACGAAGAATCCCGCACCATTTTGGTGCTTTGAATGGGATGGGGTTATGTCTGTTTGATCTGCAACGGCACGAAGAGGCTATCCGGTGTTTTCAAAAAGCCCTCGAAATTCAACCCTACGCCGAAATCAATCTCACCTATATTGCCCGTTGCCGCGCAAGCTTGAATTGAGTCGGGATGGCCCGACTGCCAACTCCTGGGCGGAGGGCCAACGTGCAATAGCTTGCTCTGGCTAGCACAAATTTATCTCGGCTTAATGTGTCCGCCCAGAAGTCAATGAAAAGGTAATCCCTAGGCGGAGGGCCGACACTGCATTGCCCATCAAGCAGTTTGAGCACACAAGTGTAATACTGTTATTATCTTAAATCGCGGCCTAAAAGAGAAGTGCCCGCGAAATTCAAGAGCCCCATGGTTTTATAGCGATTGATTTCTTCATCGTTTCTGCAACTCTGTAATAATCTAATTTGAGCTTGTATCGTTTCCTCTCGACACTTGAGCCAGTTATCCAGAGTCCCTGAAAGTTGCTGAAGGCTGGTTGAAAAGGTTTGAGCATTAATCGCTTTATTGTTGCGTGGGTATTTTGCTTTAGTCATCTCCATTAAGGATTATTTGTCATTTGCAGGAGAAATTGATTTGAGGTTTTGTGGTTCGTGTACTTCTTCAATCCCTCCGGGGCACGCGTGATGCCTCTTCATTTGCCTTCATGCCCCGTATGGGGTCGCCTAGTGGCGGCTAGTGGGTGAAATCCAGTGTTGGGAAATAGAGTGCTAATGCGATCAGCAGGAAAATATAAGCGTAGCTGGAAAAATAAAACAGGGGTGGGTTTATTTTGAGTCCTTCCCATTTTTCCGGAGTGTTCTGTATCTTGTCCCGCACACGGTAAAAATTGGCGACCAGTATCAGTAATCCCAGGGCATATGGTTTGTATTGGAACACGGTCATTAATCCTGCTGCAGGAATGGATGCCCCGAGCATTGCGGGAATTTTTAGCAGGCTGTTGCGGGTGATGTCATCCAGAACATTGAGCACCGCTACATAACAAACCAGATAAAACAATCCGGATAAAGCCAGCCAGACAAAGAATGAGAAGAGGGGAGTGCCTCCAGGTATGTCTTCGAGTCCAAGAATCATAGTATTACAAAGTATGAGTGAAAAATATTATTGTGTCACCCTCACCTCAATCCTCTCCTTTCAAGGGAGAGGAAGCAAAAAATCCCTTCTCCCCTTGGGGGAGAAGGATAGGATGAGGGGGATTTGATTTGTCATGCTGATTTAGCTATCAAAGCTTTAACTATGTCGAGATAGACATTTTTATGTGAGTGGATTTTGAATCCTGCCCTCTCGGCATTTCCAACGGTGTCGCGGTCCAGATAGGTGCCTTCCAGGTATTCGGTAACGTGTGACATGAATTTCAGGATGAGGGCGTAAACCGGATTTTTGCTCAACACATGTTCAAACATGACCAGTTCGCCATCGGGTTTCAGCACCCGTTTCAGTTCTTTCAGGCAGATCGCCGGTTGATTCACGCTACACAGAACGCAAACGGTTAATATGGTATCGAAAGTATTATCCTGAAACGCGGTGGCCTGGGCATCCATCTGGCAACGATGGATTTTGCCACGATAGTTTTGCACACGGGCATGGGAACGCTCGAGCATTGCATAGCTCATATCCACTGCGGTGACATCCAGTCCTGGCGGGAAATTAACAATTTCCTGTCCGGTTCCTATTCCTATATATAACACTCTGCCTTTCAGGTTTTTGAACAGGGCGCGTTGATCGGGACCCCACCGGCGCATATCTCCGGCGCGAAAAAAGTCAAAAAACTTGGCAACGCCGTCATAAGATTTATTATTTGTTTTCATTGGTTTACAAGTCTCTTATTAGCAAAATAGATGATGGTGGCAACCATGCACCCGGCGAGGTTGCCCCAGGCAATCACAACATAGCCGGAGATGCCAGGAATCGCGGATAACATTCCGGCTGTCATTCCTACCCCCATTCCTATGATTCCCAAGGGGATCATCACCTCAAACGCGCCGACAAAAGGCATGAGGAGAATTTTAAGTGGCAGAACCAGCACCATGCCGATCAATCCGCCCAGAACCATGGCAATGAGCATGTTGGGCTGGGTGGATAGGACCAGGTACACAACTAGAGCTACCAAACCCCCGGCAAATGTGCCGATAAAAAAATCTGCAATTTTTAAGTTCATTTTATATGCCTTTTCCACCCACCTGTGCCTAGTGGTTACGCCGGTGGATTATACGGATAATTGTTATGGTCCACAAATTGCACCGTAAGGGGCCAACTGGGTATTCCGTCACTTTATTGGCATTTAGGGTTGACAAGTTGAGCTGGCGGGGTCATATTAACGGGAGTTATATTAACTTAATTTCTTTAAATATCAATAACTTATGTCAAGAAAGCTATCGGGTCCAGAAAGAGCCGCAGTGTTGTTGATGAACTTGGGTGAAGAAATTGCCGCCAAGGTTCTGCTTAATCTGGATGACCGGGAAATTCAGAATATTGGTAACTATATATCTGAACTTGGTGATGTAGACCTGGATACCATGGATTCTATCAATCAGGATTTCTATAACATGGTGCAATCGGGAATAGGTGGTTTGGGTAAGGGCGGGATGGATTTTCTAAAATCCGCTCTTATGCAGGCTTTGGACCCAGCCAAGGCAACAGAAATTTTGAACAATATCACCACGCCGGGTGAGGAAATGGGCGGTGGGCTGGAAACCGTCCGGTTGCTGGATCCCAAAATTATTTCCTCGTTTATCGTCAACGAACATCCTCAAACTGCGGCGATTATATTGGCTCACCTGGA
>DODH01000311.1:2692-2984 GCA_003545625.1 Nitrospina sp. | reverse complement strand
AAATGGCCGGTTTTTTAAGGGATACATTTTGGATGATTCGAAATTTTAATCCTTTCGCGTCCATATTGTCCGGTCCTTTCCTCTTTGAGAATACTGGTTATTAATATGCCTATTGGGATGCTATTTCCCTGTTGGGATACTATATCCAATATTGTTCCGTGATGGCGGGATAGCAACAATTTATTTTTGGAAAAGGCTAAAATTCTCTGTCGTAAAAAAACTGGAGTTTGAGCAAAGGGTGAGTTTTTCCAGTAAATAATTGTAATAAAATGTTTTGTTTGTATATTTCTCG
>DODH01000311.1:0-2409 GCA_003545625.1 Nitrospina sp. | reverse complement strand
AGGGATTGCCCTCGATAGTGGGTAATGTTTTGTTTGTATATTTCTCGAAGGGAGCGCTCCAAGAAATTCTGGTAAACTCTGCTATAATGCTAACTTTAGGTGAGTTATGGAACAACGATTTATCGATCATGGTAACAGGACCATTTCGGATGCTTGCACGGGGCTGATGTGGCAGGAGAGCTATGCCTATGTGGAAACGGGCAACAATATCAGCTGGTACGATGCTCAGGACTATATTAGCAAGCTAAACCGGGAAAAACTTGGAGGCTATGATGATTGGCGCCTCCCGGACCGGCTTGAAATTCAAAGCTTGTATGAAATCGCCAAACCTTTCCAGTCCCGGGGGAAAACATTTATACTTCATATTGATCCTGTTTTTGAATTCGGTTATGGCAGCTGTTTTTGGACTAGCAAGACCCGGCTATCCGCCGCATTGGGGTTTGAGTTTGACACGGGGGATATTCACTGGTATCCCAAGGGGAGCCATAAGGGTACCGTTCGGGCTGTGCGGAATGATTGGCAACCCCGGTTAATGATTGACCTGAGCTGGGCAAAAGAAACCGCTGGCTTCTGATATAAATATGGACGAGCAAAAATTCAAAATTGAAAAAGCCAAGGCTCGTAAGCTTCGCCAGTCACAGTGGTGGAAAGCAAAGATCCAGGCGGGTGCTTGCCATTATTGCGGAGGCCGGTTCATGGCTGAAGATTTGACGATGGACCATATTGTCCCCATTTCCCGTGGTGGAAAAAGTAACCGCGGAAACCTGGTGCCGGCATGTAAAAAATGTAATGTGGATAAAAAATACTACACCCCAGCAGAGATCATCCTTCGTGAAAAGCTAGGCCAGGATATTCAATTTTAATCTCCTCCGACAATAAAACGACTTAAATTAATTCATGCAGATTCTTTTCGATACGGATTGCCTGATTCAGGCGTTGGAAAACTTGGAAAATTCAGCGGTGTCGAACTTGTGCCGCCAGGGGCGTTGCAAAGGCTGGCTTGTGTCTACCTCTGTTCCTGCCATTTTGGCGGGGGCAGGAGGGGGAGACGTTCAATCTCTTTTGCGAAGCCTGGCTGTTTTGACCCCCACTGCTCATGATATTGATTTGGCTCTGGGATCTGAAGAACCGTTTGAGGTAGCGCTGGCATCGCGTCTGGTGGAGGTAAGCGGATTAGATGCGGTGGTCACACTTTCCCCTGAAAGATTTTCTGGCTTGCCAGTAAATGCTTTAACCCCCGGACAGCTACAGGAAAAACTGGATGCTCCGCCTCCCCCGGTCAAAGAAGTCCGTTTGCTGGATATTACTGCCTCTTATCACCAGATCTTGAATGAGGTGGAAAAGGAGATTGCGGAGACTGTTCGGTCGGGACAATTTATTCTTGGTCCCAAAGTTTCCCGGATGGAAGAGAGGATGGCGTCTTATTGCCAGACTAAATATGCCGTTGGGGTTTCATCCGGAACGGATGCGTTGCTGATTGCATTGATGGCTTTGGGGGTTGGTCCTGGTGATGAAGTAATCACCACTCCCTATACTTTTTTTGCAACAGCGGGTTCCATCATTCGTGCCGGAGCCAAACCGGTTTTTGCGGATATCAATGATATTACTTTCAATATTAAACCGGAACATATTGAGCGTTGCATCACCCCGAAGACTAAAGCTATTATTCCGGTGCATCTTTATGGGCAGTGTGCGGATATGGACCCCATTCGTCAATTAGCTGAGAAAAATGGTCTGCAGGTGATTGAAGATGCTGCCCAGGCGATTGGTTCTGAGTACAAAGGCCGACCGGCAGGTTCGATGGGGGATATGGGGTGTTTCTCATTTTTTCCCGCAAAAAACCTGGGCTGTTTTGGTGATGGCGGGCTGGTGACCACAAACTCCGAAGAACTTTACAAAAAGTTAAAGATTCTTAGAGTGCATGGTTCAGAACCAAAATATTACCATAAAATATTAGGCGGAAACTTTCGTCTGGATGCCCTTCAGGCAGATGTGGTGAGTGCCAAGTTGAACTTCCTGGAAGACTGGACCGAGCAAAGAAGGCAAAACGCGCAAACTTATAACCAGCTTTTTAAAGATTCTGCCATGACCCCGTTCGTTCAACTGCCCCCTGAAGTATTTCCCCGGCATGTTTATAACCAGTATGTCCTCCGCGTAGAAAACCGCAGGGATGAACTGAGAGCTTTTCTAAATGAAAAGCGAATTGGGTGCGAAATCTATTATCCTATTCCGCTCCACCTGCAGGAATGTTTCAAATCCCTGGGTTACAAAAGCGGTGACTTTCCTGAATCGGAAAAGGCCGCGAAGGAGACCCTGGCACTTCCCATCTCTCATGAGGTGGATCGAAGACAGCAGGAATATGTTGTCGAAACGATCCATCAGTTTTTTCTGGGAGAGTGAATCCGATAC
>DODH01000318.1:5274-5524 GCA_003545625.1 Nitrospina sp. | reverse complement strand
TCTCCTTCAAGCTTTGGAGAGCTTTTGATACATCAATGGGGTCAGAGCCATTTTTAAAAAGTGTGCTGCTAGCTTCTTTTTCTATATCGGGGAGTTTTTTCTGGTAGGAGGCAAGAATAGACAAAATTCGCTCCCTCTCTTCCTCCGGGCCTTTATCTCCGGGCTCAATTTCGGAAGCATCTTTGACCTTGTTCTCAAAAAGAGACAACTGGTTTGCCAAAGTCTCAAGATGTTTTTTGACCTCCGGCAG
>DODH01000318.1:0-4939 GCA_003545625.1 Nitrospina sp. | reverse complement strand
GCCTTGGCATCAATCATTGTTATTTAATCTCCCCATTTATAATATCTTACAATCCTTGTAAAGCTAAATAAAGTAATAAATGATGTATTCTGTCGGCAATGGATGATTTTGGAGCATTGACTATTTGGGTAAAAGCTGACGCTGAGATCATTTTGACCCGTTTATGCCGAACAGGTTCAAACTAACTGACGGTTTATGAGTTGTTTTAAAGGTGCTGTGGAGGGTGCAGGCCGTGTGAGGTGATCGGTGTTGGAAAAAGTGAATATTTTTAAGATTTCTTAAATGATTTCCATGAACTCCATGTAGTCACCGAGGAAACGGTGCAGGGCTTTATTTAAAAGCTGGTGTTCCGGGGCGGCAAGGCCGGGGTCTTGGTCGATGAGGTGAAACGCTTCTTTTCGGGCTGTCTCCAGCACCCGGATATCGCGGAGCAGGTTGGCGATTTTTAAAAGAGGCATTCCTGACTGCCGGGTGCCCATAAAGTCCCCGGGCCCGCGTATTTTTAAATCTTCTTCAGCGATGACGAATCCATCAGCGGAATTTTGCATGGCTTTCATTCGGGCCTGTCCTTCTTCGGATACTGGATGGTAGGCCATCAGGAGGCAATGGGAGGAATGGGTTCCCCGGCCCACACGTCCGCGCAACTGGTGGAGTTGGGCCAGGCCGAACCGCTCGGCATGTTCAATGATCATGACAGTGGCATTGGGAACATCAATGCCCACCTCTATGACCGTCGTGGAAACCAGGACCTGAATTTCTTTTTTGAGGAACCGGGACATAATGTTCTGCCGATCCTCTTTTTTAAGTTTTCCATGAATCAGGCAGGCGGTGTAATTGGGGAACTGGTTCTGGATAAAATCAAAAACCGTGACGGCGGCTTTAAGGTCCATTACCTCCGACTCTTCAATTAACGGGCAGACCACGAAGGCCTGTCTGCCTTGTTGTAGCTGTTGTTCCAATATGCCATAGGCCTTTTCCCGCCGATTTTCAAAAAACAGTTCGGTGGTAATTTTCTGCCGTCCGGGAGGAAGTTCATCTAAAAGCGATACATCCATATCCCCATAGAGGGTGAGTGCCAGGGATCTTGGGATGGGGGTGGCGGTCATGATGAGAAGATGGGGGTGGTCACCTTTTTTGCCGATAGCGTCCCTTTGCAGGACCCCAAATCGGTGTTGCTCGTCAATTACTGCCAATCCGAGCTTTTTAAATTGGATATCTTTTTGAATCAGGGAGTGGGTTCCGACAACGATCTGCGTTTTGCCGCTCTGGATATTTTCATAATGGTTTTGCCGCTCTTTTCCCTTTAGTGCACTAGTTATCAGGCTGAGTTCGATGCCTAATTTTTCACAATAGGGCAGAATATTTAAATAATGTTGTTCGGCGAGAATTTCTGTCGGAACCATTAACGCAGATTGCGTTCCGTTATCCACTGCTGTCAACAGGGCGGTAAGGGCCACAATGGTTTTGCCGCTTCCGACATCTCCCTGGATCAGCCGGTTCATGGGTTTCTCTTTTTCCAAATCTTGCATAATTTCACCGAGAACCCTTTTTTGCGCTCCCGTCAACGTGAAGGGCAAAAGCTTTACAAACTGTTTGATGAGTTTTCCTCGGGTTTTAAAGGGGGTTCCTACGCTCTCTTTTCCTGTATGTTTTTTTCTGAATGCCAGGCCCAGCTGGATCAGAAACAGTTCTTCAAAGACGAGACGTCTTTGTGCCGGGGTCTTAAAGGCATCCAGCTCATTCAGTGAGGACCCCTGTGGTGGGAAATGGGATTTGGAAAGGGCATCTGCCCGGGAAATAAAGCCATGACGGTGGATCAGGCCATCGGGTAGAAACTCTTCAATCAGATGCAGATATTTGTCGAGAACGTTTTTAATAATAGTTCGCATGGACTTGAGATGCAGGCCATCTGTTACGTGGTATACGGGGACAATCTTGCCAATCTCCAACGAGTTGACATTTTCTCCTGAAACTTGCTCTGTATCCGGGTGGATGATCTCCAGTCCGGATCGTTTATTAAGTGTTGGTTTTCCCGAAAGAATGATTTTTTGTCCTGTTTTGAACTTTTCCTTCATATAGCTTTCGTTAAACCGGAACCATTTTGCCCGGATGACTCCTGTTTCATCCTGAATGATGACTTCAAATACCCTTTTCCGACGTCCCATAAACATTGTTCCGGCGTTCAAAACTTCTCCTGTTAAGGTGACGTATTCGTCGGGAACAGCTTGGGAAATTTTTTTAAACTGGGTTCGGTCTTCAAACCGAAAAGGCAGGAAGTAAAGGAAGTCTTCAATACTTGTGATACGCAGTTTTTCCAGAAGAATCGTTTTTCTGGGACCGACTCCTTTAATAA
The DNA here is from genome assembly GCA_003545625.1 of Nitrospina sp. The sequence continues at coordinate 2,586 of DODH01000318.1, read as the reverse complement.
ATTGTATGGGGTCGTCCAGAGAAGGTGCGGGAGTGTTTTTCATGGACCCAATATTAACGTGCAAGCATGGCTGGGGCAAGGAGTTCGATTGTGCGTTGACAGGAAAATTTTGTAGAAGTATCCTAAACTTAGAGGTTCATCGCTCCCCATCGGCCCATTTTTCTCTTTATCGAGCAGGTGGAAAAATATTGGAGGTTCTTTTCCCGCTATGAAAGTTCAGGACCTGACAGACGCGCTATTGGAATACATACCTGATGCCGATGTCGACATCATTCTGAACGCCTATATTTATTCCGCCAAGGCCCACCGGGGTCAGAGTCGAAGATCCGGCGAGGCCTATATTTCCCATCCCCTTGAAGTCGCTAATAACCTGGTAAAGTTAAAACTGGACGCAACCACTGTAGCTGCAGGCCTGTTACACGACACCATAGAAGACACTCTTTCAACCCCAGAAGAAATCAAGGAATTGTTTGGCGAAGAAATTTTCCAGCTTGTGGATGGGGTGACAAAGATCAGCCAGATTCATTTTTCCAGCCATGAAGAAAGTCAGGCTGAAAACTACCGGAAGATGATCTTTGCCATGGCACAGGACATCCGGGTGGTTTTGATCAAGCTTGCTGACCGGGCTCATAATATGCAGACTCTGGAGTCTCTTTCAGAAGAAAGGCAAAGAAGGATTGCAAGGGAGACTCTGGAAATATACGCTCCCATTGCCAATCGTCTGGGTATTGGATGGATGAAAACCGAGTTGGAGAACGGTTCATTTCGTTATCTTTACCCGGAAGAATATCGGACGATTGAGGAAAAAGTGGCAAAGGGCAAGGAGTATCGGGATCAGTATGTGGAAAAAGTCACCTCCCGTTTGGTGAAGGAACTGGGGGAGGCGGAAATACCTGGGAAGGTTGCGGGGCGGCCCAAACAATTTTTCAGCATCTATAGAAAGATGATGGATCAGAATATTAGTTTTGAAGATGTTTATGATCTGGTGGGCGTACGGGTTTTGACCGAATCCTTACGCGACTGTTATTCGGTTTTAGGGCTTGTGCATTCCCTTTGGAAGCCCATACCGGGAAAATTTAAAGACTATATAGCCATGCCCAAGCCCAATATGTACCAGTCCCTTCATACCACGGTCATCGGTCCGAGGGGGGAAAAAGTGGAGGTGCAGATTCGATCCAAGGAAATGCATAAGGTATGTGAAGGAGGGATCGCTGCCCACTGGCGCTATAAGAACAAAGAGGATGATAATGAAAAGTCGATGGACCAGCAGTTGTTATGGGTCCGGCACCTTCTTGAGAATCAGAAGGACTTAAAAAATCCGAAAGAATTTCTCCATGCTTTTAAGGTGAACTTGTTTCCAGATGCGGTTTATGTGTTTACCCCAGGAGGAGACGTGATTGCTTTGCCACACAATGCCACCCCGGTTGACTTTGCGTTCCAGGTTCATACGGACGTGGGATACCGCTGCCAGTCTGCAAAGGTGAATGGAAAGATGGTCCCTTTGCGTTATAAATTGCGAGACGGAGACCAGGTGGAAATCATCACATCCAAGGATGTATCTCCCAGCCGCGATTGGCTGGCCTTTGTTAAAACCCCTAAAGCACGTAGTCGGATATCCAACTATATAAATGCCGAAGAGCGTGCAAGAAGTTTGAGCTTGGGAAAAGAACTTCTGGAACAAGAAATTCGCGAATATGGTCTGGATCCGGCAGTAGAAATGGCAGGCGAGGTCTTCGAAGAAGCCGCCCAAGCCTGCGGGTTTAACTCCACCGATAGCCTGCTGACGGGAATTGGCATCGGAAAATTGTCCACGTATCACGTTATCGAAAAACTGATCCCTAAAGAAAAGCTAGAGGGGAAAGAGCCTCGTGATAAAACGTTGATCAAGCTTAAGGAAAGCCAGCAGCCGGAATCTTCTCGCAATGCAATCAAGGTGCAATGTTTTAATGAAAACATTTTGATCCGCATTGGCAAATGTTGTCATCCGCTTCCCGGAGAACCTATCATTGGTTATATCACGAGAGGCAGGGGGGTCACGGTACACCATATTGACTGCCCGAGCGTGGGCAATGTTATCAATGATTCAGAAAGGCTGGTGGGCGTTGAATGGGATACGGGTATGGAAACGATTTACCAGGCTCATATCGCCATTGTTGCGGGTGACAAGCCTGGAATTATGGCCACTATCAGCCAAGCTTTCGCGGAATGCGGGATCAATATTACCCGGGCCAATATCCAGCAGGGGTCACACAAGAGGGCTTATTTCGACCTGTCCATAGAGATTCACGATGTGGAACACCTGAATCAAATTCTTGAAAAGATACGTCAGGTTGATGGTGTGATTTATCTTGAGAGAATCAAGGACTTTAATAAAAATGCGCCTATCAAAGACAGGCTAGAGGCCTTGGGCGAAAAGCTGGTGCAACAGGGAAAACAGGAACTGAGTATTACTTGATGGCTTTGGTTATTTTTCCTGACTTAATGCAACGGGTACAGATTTTCATGGTTTTTACTGAACCCTTCATCACCACCCGCAACTTTTTGATATTTGGTTTCCAGCGCCGACGGGTTTTATTGTTAGCATGG
>DODH01000293.1 GCA_003545625.1 Nitrospina sp. | reverse complement strand
GGAATATGCAGAATTTCTCATTATTGAAAGAGCTGGGGAGGGTAGACAAACCCATTCTTTTGAAACGGGGCATGATGAACACCATTAAGGAGTTTCTCATGTCTGCCGAATATGTTCTTTCCGAAGGCAACCATCAGGTAATTCTTTGCGAACGAGGCATCCGCACCTTTGAAACTGCGACCCGAAACACTCTGGATATCAGCTGTATACCGGTCTTGAAAAAAGAAACTCATCTTCCCATCATCATAGATCCCAGCCATGCGACCGGGCATTGGGATATGGTTGAATCCATGTCACGCGCATCCATTGCCGCCGGTGCCGATGGGCTGATCATCGAGGTTCACCCCGATCCCGTCAAAGCTTTTTCCGACGGACCGCAGTCCCTGAAACCGGAAAAATTTGACCGGCTTATGGAAAACCTGCGACCCTTCGCCGAATTAATGGGACGCACCCTCTAGCGAGGGAGGCAATGTGCCGTCGCTTTATTTGGCGGGCAAAGAGTTGTCTCGGCTCAATAGAGCCAGTGCCGCCTGCCTCTCCCCTGTCAAGAGGAGCTATTAAAGTATTGCGCTTGACGGTGTCGTTTGGTTGACGGGCAATGCAGCACTGGCCTCGCGCCCAGCGGTGGTAAGTTCTTGAATTTTTGGTGTTTTGGGTTTATCCTGAAACGACTTTGATGAGCAGAAATAACCTGTTTAGGATTTATTGATCGGGTTCAATAACTTTTAAGTTTGGCGCTCCCGCATGAGTGATTTATATCAATCCAACCGCAAACTTGTTGCAATATACCGGCAACAACTTCAACAAAAAATAGTTTCGCTTCATCAAGCAGAACAATCTTCCAACAACATCGATCCGCAGAAATTTTACCTGGGTTTTAAAAATCGGGCCATTGAACTGGTGCAGAAAGAAACCGCCCTGCTCCAAAAGGAGTGTGGCAAATCCGACAACTGCCACCTGTTGTTGCTCAAGCAAACTGCACTGGTAGACACTCTCGTGCAAGCCAGTTTTTATTCCGCTGTCTGGTACTTCAATCACCAGAATAACCAGGAGTGGACTACGCAATCCGTGCCCATTGCCATTGTTGCCCGTGGCGGTTATGGCAGGGAGGAAATGTATTTCCGGTCGGATGTGGACATCGAAATCGTTTCAGAATCATCTGTTAGTGAAAGCGACAAAAAAACCGCCGAGCAAATTATCCGACACTTTGAGTACCTGTTCATCTTTCAGGATATTTTTCCCGCCACCATTAATGCTTGCTACACCGAAAACGAAACGTTTGAAAAGGACCAGGACCCCGCCATGGTTTCCGAATTCATGGCTCTTTTGGAACATCGTTTTGTAGCTGGCAACTCTCTGGTTTATAGCGAATTCAAAAGTTCTATTAAAACGGTCAGTTTGCTTTATCGCGAGGAGATTCAAAAACATTGTTTGAGTCATGAAGGATGTTATGAAGTCCAGAATACCGTCTTTCAGCAGGAACCGAATATTAAAGAAGAAATGCGCCGCCTGTACTGGGCATTGGTATCCGTACGATTTCTTCAAAACCTGAAGACCACCAACCAGTTTGAACTGCTCAATGAATTGTTTGCAAAAAATCTGCTAAGTCCATTGGCTTATAAGAGCATGCAAAACGGGTTCCACCTTTTATCCCGGATCCGCTTATTTCTGCATACTTTCCAGAAAGGCACACACCGGGATACCATGAGCTTTGAAGTGCGGGAAAAAATTGCCCGGTCTATGGGATTCGATGTTAAGGCTTTTTTCCAAACTTATTTTTACGATGCTGTTTATCCTCTTAAGCGGTTCAGCCGGAACCTATACTGGGAGAGTATGGCAGCAGACACGAAAAAAAAGAAATGCCTTTCAGAGTTCTTTGCCCTCAATACACAAAATCAAATTTACTTTGAGAAAAATTCTGAAAACCTGTTTAGCCAGGAACCTTTGTGGATGTTCAAGGTTTTTACCTGGGTCGCTGAAAGAAATTATTATCTATCCTATGAAGTGACACGCGCCATTGAGCAGCATGTTGATCAGGCGTATCCTATTTTCATGGATGAAGAATCCAAACTGGAAACCCAGGACTGCTTCAAACGCATTATCCGGGGAAAATATTTTGCAAAAGCCATCCGCCTGCTCCATGAATTCGGAATATTGGGGGATTATTTCATTCCCGAATTTAATAATCTGAAAGGCATATTGCAGGATATTTATGTGCATAAATTTCCAACGGACATCCATGTGCTTTCCGCTCTGGATGTTTTAAATGGGTTGGAATTTCGCGACACTGCCGACCCCTTTCTTTCCGAACTGTATCACTCGCAAAGGGATAAAACGGCCCTGAAACTTTCCGTTTTGCTGCACGATATCGGTAAAGGCGCAAAGGTTGGCGACCAGAACGAAGAGTTGGTCGGCGCGAAAATGATCCCACAGATTTTGAAAAACCTGGGTTACAACGACAAACCCAAAAGGGTGGACGATGTTTCCTTTTTAGTGGAAAAACATTTGACCATGTACGACCTGATGCTTCTCGATCCGGAAGCCGATGACACCTATGACATGGTACTCGACCTCGTCAACCATGATAAGGAAAGGCTCAAGATGCTGGTTCTGCTTACCCACGCGGATCGCGGTGGAACCAAAATGGATCTGTCCTCCTCGCAAATCGAGCAATTAAAACTATTTTACCAATACACCCTTCACCACAAGAGGCGGGAAAGTGTTCCCAATAACGTTAAACTGGAGTTCCTGAAGATGGTTCGCCTTCCCCGGGAACTGCAAACGCAGTTGGAAATCTATTATAAATTTACCCAGTCGCGGGAACCTTTCATGGCAGAAATGCTTTTTGTGCCTGGGCAACCTTCTGAGCTGATCGTCTGCACCCAGGATATCCGGGGGTTTCTGCACAAGGTTTCCGCGGTTTTGGCATTCAACCAATTGGATATTGTCGAAGCCAATATACAGACCTTTCGCGATAAGGTTTTTGATGTCTTTAAAGTCATCGATTCTACGGGGAAACCCATTGATTACGGAGATTTCTTTTTTATTCAACAACGTGTCCAGGAAGATCTACACCGTATCTTTATAGACCAGGAGCCGCTGGCATCAATATTCAAAGGAAGGGCCGTTGGCAATCCTTCAGAAAAACAGCCTTTCAAGG
>DODH01000041.1:1718-5524 GCA_003545625.1 Nitrospina sp. | reverse complement strand
TGACGGAACGTTTAAATAACGCAACGCCTTTTTTGCTATTTGCCGAAATACCGGCGCGGCCACAACACTTCCCCAATGCAATCCCTTGGGGTTGTCGATCATTACTAAAATCACAAGTCGTGGAGAATCTGCCGGAGCAAAACCAATAAAGGAGGAAATAAATTCTGTTTTGGAGTAGGACCGGGTCTCCATGTTATATTTTTGAGCCGTTCCGGTTTTTCCCGCCACCTCAAATCCTTCAAGCGCCGCTTTTTTCCCGGTACCGGTTTTCACCACCGACTTGAGAACCTCGACCAATTGGCGGCTGGTTTTTTCAGAAATGACCCGCCGGATTTTTTCAGGCCTAAATTGTTCCATTACCTTCCCGTTTTTCACCAGTGCGCGGGTGATATGAGGCGCCATAAGATTTCCGCCGTTAGCAATTGCCGCTAATGCACTGACCATTTGTAGAGGAGTGACAGCGATCTCTTGACCAAAAGAAATTGAAGCGAGAGACAGGGCGTTCCAGTTTTTTTGGTCCTTGAGTTGTCCAGCAGATTCACCGGGTAGGGATAAACCGGATTTTTCACCGAACCCGAATTTACGGATATATTCATAAAAAGATTTTCTGCCAACCTTCTGGGCAATTTTGATTGCGCCGATATTGCTGGACTTGGCAATAATGTCACGCATGGTCAGCCAGCCGAACTTATGATTGGAAGCCTCGCCGATCTGGGTTTTTCCGATTTTTAGTTTTCCGTTTTCACAAAAGAAAATATCTTGCGGCCTTGCTAAACCTCTGTCCAGAGCCGCGGCGGCAACAATGGGTTTGAAAATCGACCCGGGCTCGTAAGAGCTGGCGATGATATTATTTTTCCAGACTTGGGAGGGGAACGCTCCGTAGTGGTTTGGGTTGAATTGGGGGACGTTAGCCATCGCATAAATTTCCCCCGTATGAGGGTTCATGACCACGGCCATCCCGGAGTCCGCTTTAAAACGCTCGACCTGTTTTTTTAAATGGTATTCAGTGGTGAACTGAATAACCTCATCCAAGGTAAGAACCAGGTCATAACTTCTGGGTCTGGAATTGTGCAATCCCTCGAGAGATTGAATATTTCTTCCACGGGCATCACGTTCCATAACTCGCCTGACAGTAATGCCTTTGAGCTTGGACTGGTAGGTATACTCGATACCGGCAAGGCCCTGATTGTCCATGCCGACAAACCCGAGAACGCTTGCTGCAAGCTCCCGTTTTGGATAAAATCTTTTTTGCTCGGAAACATATCCCACACCTGACAGCCTTGCTTGTTTCAGTTTGGCAACTTCATCGAGAGAACATTTCCGCTTGATCCACACAAAATGTTTTTTAGAAGAAATCTTTTTATAAATCTGATCCTGGTTCAGTTTTAGTGTTGCTGAAAGAATGCGGGCGGCGGATTTTTGGTCCAGTATTTCTGAGGGGTTTACATAAACCGATTCCACTTCGACATTGCGTGCGAGTTCGTTCAGATTGCGGTCATAGATCACCCCGCGCCCGAAATGTGTTTTAACTGTGCTCAGATACTGTTTTTCAGATTGCACCACGAGAGTGTCATGCTGGATGATCTGTAGAAAAGCGAGCCGGGCGATCAAGGCTGCTCCAAACAGAAAGAGCAAAAACGAGACAACCTTCAGCCGGGTATTAATGCCGTCCCGAAACGTTCCCGTGATTTGTTTATTTTGTTTTGCCATGATTGTTACTTAAGGAAAATGGTGATAACTTTATCCGCATTGGGTTCTTTCATCCCCACCTCGTTTTTAGCGAGAAGATAAACGCGATCCAGGGACCTCAGGCTTTCGCGTTCAAGAGTGAGCAGGTGGTTTTCTTTCAACAGCTCCCTTTGTTCTTTGGCCATATCCTGATATTCATAGGCCAGTTTGATTTTCTTGACATTAGGCCAAACCAGGGCCAATGCCCCGAGCATGAACAGGATGGAAATAGAAATAACCATCCACAAATCTTTAGAGGAAACATGGAGACGGCCCTGAATAAGCCTGCGAACTCCATCAAACATAAATTTTTTCCGTGACACTTATTTTTGCGCTTGTCGATCTCAGGTTGTGCGTTACCTCAAACATAAATTCTTTCCGCGACCCTTAATTTCGCGCTTATCGATCTCGGGTTTCGCGCCACCTCTTCTTCCGAAGGCACAATAGGTTTGCGAGTCAAAATTTTCAGAGTCTGTGTTCTCCCACAAATACACATAGGGATTTTAGGTGGACAGGAACACCCTTTTTGTTCATCTCGAAAAAATGTTTTCACAATTCTGTCTTCCAGAGAGTGAAACGAGATCACCACCAAGCGGGCGGTTGAATTGAGAAGGCCGATCACACCCTGTAAAGCGAGTTTCAGTTGTTCCAATTCATCGTTGACGGCTATCCTCAGAGCCTGAAACGTTCTTGTTGCAGGATGGATCCGTGTATGACGGGGCGATGTCACCACCCTTGCCACGATTCTGGAAAGCTGGCCGGTTGTGGTGATGGGACGCTCTGCCTGTTCTTTGCGAATTGCGCGGACGATTCGCTTTGAGTAGCGCTCTTCGCCAAAATTTTTAATAATGGCCGCCAGTTCCGCATCAGAAAGTTCTTTCAAGAGGTCGGCGGCTGAAGTTTTCTGGGAGGGATTCATTCGCATATCAAGCGGACCATCATGTTGAATGCTGAAGCCGCGCTCGGGTGTGTCCAACTGAGGCGAAGAGACCCCCAAATCCATCAGCAGTCCAACTATGCGGGTGATCCCGTGTTGAGCCGCGAGGCTTTTAAGGTCTCCCAGGTTGCCGTGGGTCAGAGTTACCCTGTCTCGAAAAGGAGACAGCCTTTTCTTGGCGCGCTCTATAGCGGAGCGGTCCCGGTCGATTGCGAAAACCCGGATTTTGGGTGCTGTGTTTTTAAGGATGAATTCCGTATGGCCTCCATCCCCGAGTGTGCCATCCACGATTACACCCTCCATGTGAACATTCAGGTAATGAAGCACTTCGTTTTTCATCACCGATTCGTGGTACGCTGGCATGATATTTTGGCTACTCCATAGATGGCTTATGTCGATGGAATGTCCTTACCTTTATGCTTCCCCCTGCTTGGACCATTGCTCGGGGGACCAGACCTCAAAGGTTTTAGACATCCCAACCAGAATGGCTTCTTTCTTCAACCCTGCAATTTCTCTCTGGTTGGCAGGGAGTAATATTTTTCCAGATTTCATTTCGCACTCAGTCGCTCTGGAATAAAACTCGCGTAGTCGGTTTCGGTCGGTTTTATCGAAAGCATTTAAGTCGCTCAACTTAGCCTCGTTTTCAGACCACTCTTTCTGGGGAAAGACGACTAGATACTGGTCCATCACACACACCACCAGTTGCGGGCCGAACTGTTCCAGCGCATGGCGAAACTTCGCTGGCACATTGAAACGGCCCTTGTCGTCCAGGCTGATGTTGTAGGTACCTAAAAAACTGTTCATTGAACTGAGTTCCCTAAATTCATATAACTTTGACAGAAAGTTACATTTTGAGACACTTTCGTACACAATCCTAACATAACCCGACAACCTGTCAACAGAAAAGGAGCAAAAATTACTGAAAATCTCTGCCGGGGGAAAAGGGCTAACTTTTTATTTAAACAGGGTTTGGTCGGTTCTGGGGTGGGGGGAGAATGCATTTTTTTTGAAGCAAAGGCCAAATCAGATAGTGACACCGCTATTATCGGAACCAGCTGAAAAGGTTATTTCAACGCGGAATGTAATGAGGAGGGGAAGCCAGACGGGAAAAAGTGCATATTGGAGTTAGTACTATATTATC
>DODH01000041.1:0-1515 GCA_003545625.1 Nitrospina sp. | reverse complement strand
TTTTTTTGAAGCAAAGGCCAAATCAGATAGTGACACCGCTATTATCGGAACCAGCTGAAAAGGTTATTTCAACGCGGAATGTAATGAGGAAGGGAAGCCAGACGGGAAAAAGTGCATATTGGAGTTAGTACTATATTATCCTAGCCTTGTTCCACGAATTTGAGCGTGGGGATTATTTATCCCTTTCTTTTTCAATGGATTTGCTTTGACAAGGCCAAATTCTGGATGCTACTATGAAAAAAGACTCAGAAAATTAATGAAATTCTTTAGCCAGAGGGTGTGGGCCGGTTATGAAGCAGAAAAAAGTAAAATTTTTGGTGGGTAGCTTGCTGATTGTTAGTGCCATCGGTTATTTGATAACCATGGGCATCAGCAATACCTCGCAGTATTTCTTTACCGTGGATGAATTGATGAGCCAGAAGGTCTCTTTTGCGGGTACGGGAATGAAGGTAAAAGGCAATGTGGTGAATGGTTCTATTCAACGGGATCCCGATGATTATTTAAATGTAAATTTTTTAATTGAGGAGAAGAATGCCTCGTTAAAGGTGTCTTATCAAGGGGTGACGCCGGATATGTTTATAGATGGCGGTGAGGTGGTGGTTGAGGGAACTTTGGGAAAAGACGGAGTTTTCCACGCCAACACTTTATTGACCAGTTGCCCGTCAAAATATGAAGCTGAAAAAGAGGCTGGAAAGATGCACCCGGGAAAATTTCCTGAAGCTGATAAGTATCGGGAGCCGGGCCTCAACAAAGCGGAAGCCTTGCCGAAAACAACGATCTGACCTCCCTGTAAAAATCAAGCAACCCAGCCATCCCGCGTTAGAACGGGGGCGTTTGTATAAAAACCATGAACGATATTGGTGAGTTTACATTACTACTGGCTTTGGCAACGGCTCTCTATGGCTGTGTTGCCTATGTCATGTCAGCCCGTGGCAACCGCATCGATCTTTATCTAAGTGCGGACAAGACCCCAATTATTGTTTGGGCGTGCGTTGTCATCTCTTCCATATGTCTGTGGAAGGCTTTTCTTACCGATGACTTCAGCCTTCAATATGTCTGGGCCTATTCCAACCGTGAGCTCGACACGTTTTATAAAATTTCCTCGTTTTGGGGCGGACAGAAAGGTTCTCTTCTTTTCTGGACTCTGCTTCTTAGTACATACATGCTCGTGGTTTATTTCCAGAATCGGAAAAAAAATCTCAGGGTGGTTCCCTATGCGATGGCGATCATGCTTCTCATCGTTGTGTTTTTTCTTTTCCTGATTAATTTTTCGACCAATCCCTTTGAGCGTATCCCTCTACCTCCCGAAGATGGGCGCGGTTTGAATCCGCTTCTGCAAAATTACTGGATGGTGATCCACCCGCCAACATTGTATTTGGGATATGTGGGTTTTACGGTTCCTTTTGCGTTTGCGGTAGCGGCCCTGATCAGCAAGGATTTAGATGACGGCTGGATTCGTATGACCCGGAAGTGGACTTTGCTGTCCTGGTTTTTTCTCTGCATGGGCAATTTGTT
>DODH01000270.1:2225-4181 GCA_003545625.1 Nitrospina sp. | reverse complement strand
AAATAAAAAAAATCTTCATACGATGAAGGTGTATGAGGGGATTGGTGGATATCAGTCTTTAAAAAAAGCGTTTTCTCAAAAGCCCGAAGAGATTGTTGAGGCGGTAAAGGCATCTGGTTTAAGGGGTCGTGGTGGAGCCGGTTTTCCTACTGGACTGAAATGGAGTTTTCTCGCCAAGGATGTTTTCCCGCGTTACCTCTGTTGCAATGCGGATGAGTCGGAGCCGGGCACTTGTAAAGATAGAGAGTTGTTGCTTAAAAATCCTCATCTTCTTATTGAGGGAATGATCTTATGTTCCTATGCTTGTCGAATAGAAACGGGTTATATCTATTTACGCGGAGAGTTTCACGATCTCAGTCTAATCATGGATAAAGCTTTGGCTGAAGCCTATGCAAAAGGTTATCTGGGGAAAAATATTTTAGGTTCCGGATTTAACTTGGAAATACATACGCATCTGGGGGCAGGAGCCTATATATGTGGAGAAGAATCAGCGTTGCTTAATTCTCTTGAAGGTGGTCGCGGGGAGCCAAGGATGAAACCGCCTTTTCCTGCGGTTGAAGGGTTGTACTCGAAGCCGACAGTCATTAACAATGTTGAAACGCTGTGCGTAGTTCCTTTCATCGTAAATGAAGGTGCAGATAAACATGCGGCATTGGGAACAGAAAAAAGTAAGGGAACAAAGCTGGTGAGTGTTTCTGGTCATGTAAAAAAACCCGGTAATTATGAAATTGAACTGGGGACACCTACAAGCGAACTTATTTTTAACATGGCCGGGGGAATTCAAAACGGTAACAAGCTTAAAGCGTTTATCCCAGGGGGATCTTCAGTTCCCATGTTGCCAGCGGATAAAGTCGATACCCCTTATGATTATGAATCGCTGGCGGCAGCAGGCACCATGCTGGGTTCCGGTGCATTAATTGTTATTGATGACAGTATTAATATCGTAGAGGCTACGTTGCGGCTCATTAGTTTTTATATGCATGAGTCCTGTGGGAAGTGCACGCCTTGTCGTGAGGGAACGCGCTGGCTCCATCAGATTGTGGAACGCATCATGCAAAACAAGGGGCAATTGGAATATATTACTAAGCTTGAAGATATTTGCGACAATATGGCGTTTAAAGCTTTTTGTCCGCTTGCCGATGCTTGTGTCGCTCCAGTTGTGAGCAGCATCAAGTATTTTCGCTCGGATTATGAAGAATATTTTAAAAATGTTCCTGCTGGTTTATCCAGGTAATAACAGGAAAATATTGAGGGCTTTATGTCTGATGTTACTTTGACGATTGATGGGAAATCAGTCACTGTTCCTAAGGGAACAAAAGTGGTGGATGCTGCCAAACAGGTCGATGTGGATATTCCTGTCTTCTGCTATCACGAAAAAATCGGTTCGCTAGGTTGTTGTCGTATGTGTCTTGTTGAGGTTGAAAAAATGCCAAAACTCATGACCGCATGTACGATGGATGTGGCTTCCGATATGGTTGTGAACACGGTAGGAGATAAGGTTGAAAAAGCACAGAAAGGTGTGCTTGAGTTTACGCTTCTCAATCACCCTCTAGACTGCCCGGTTTGTGATAAGGGTGGTGAATGTCCCCTTCAGGATAACACTTTTAAGTATGGACCGCCGGATACACGAATGGAGTTTCATCGCGCCAATAATGTTAAAGCAACCCCTCTTAGCCCGGTAATTACGATTGATCGGGAACGTTGTATCGCCTGCCAACGTTGTACGGCCTACAGCGAACGCATTGAGCAGGACTGTGGTCTGGTAATGTTAAACCGTGGATTTCATAATGAGGTCAATACTTTCAATAACGAACCGTATGACAATCGTTTTTCTGGAAACGTAATTGATATTTGTCCGGTGGGGGCTTTAACGAATACCGATTTTCGTTTCAAGGCGCGTACCTGGGATTTAACGAACCAGGATACTCTGTGCGCGAATTGTGGTTGCAATTGTAA
>DODH01000270.1:0-1845 GCA_003545625.1 Nitrospina sp. | reverse complement strand
AATGATGCAGTAGACGATGGCTGGATTTGTGATAAGGGGCGTTGGGGTCATGATTTTGTAAAAAATAAAAACCGAATAACTGCTGTTCGGGAAAACAATATAAAGGAAACTAAGCCCACTTCCTTGCCAAGTTTTCCGATTGATACGCTGACCCAACAGGCTGCTGAAAAAATGGTGGAGGCATTCAAAAAAATAGCGGATGAACATGGACCTGAAAGCATCGGATTTTTGGGATCTCCCTACGCAACGAATGAAGAGAGTTATCTATATCAGAAGTTATTTCGACTATTAGGGACAAACAATATCGATCATAAATCCTATCTGGACACTCCGGGATTGCCGATTGATCATTACGATATCGAGCAGATTGAAAGTTCTAATATCGTTTTGTTGATTGCCAGTGACCCAACCGAAGAGCTGCCTATTCTCGACCTGAGAATCAAGAAGGCGGTTTCCCGATGTGGAACAAAACTTATTTGTCTAAATGATCAGGGTACAGCATTGGATAAATATGCAGATCTAAAAGTAAAATATAAAGTTGGCTCGGAAGCCTATGCCGTCGACGCACTTGCAAAAGGTTTAGCTGGTGAGCTAGGAGAGTCGATAGATTTTTCCTCTAACCTTAAGCAAACCGGAATTTCTAAGGATGAAATGAAGTCGTTGGTGGAAGCGGTTAGATCAAGTATGAAAATTTGTGTCGTATATAACCCCGCTGCTCTGTCGGGAGATACGGCTCTTCGAGTCAAACGTTTGCTTTCTATGATCACTAAAATTCCTACAGTAGAGTGCGGGGCTATTCCTGCAGCCCCAGCCACTAATGCTATTGGTGCTATGGACATGGGTCTTGTTTCGGATTTTTACCCGGGCGGTGTCTCGGTTTCAGACAGCGAAAAGGTTAAAGAGTTATGGGGGGAAACTGCACCCACAAAAGCTGGCCTGACAGCCTTGGAGATGATTGCGAAGGCAAAAAGTGGTGAGCTAAAAGCATTATGGGTGCATCGGTCTAACCCGGTTGTAGATTTTCCCGGGAGGGCTCAAGTGGTTGAGGCACTTAAGAACCTGGATCTATTGGTGGTGCATGACATGCTGGAAACGGAAACAACTCAACTTGCGAAAATTGTGTTGCCTTCTAATGGCCCAGCTTTTGATGAAGGCACGACCACCAATATTGGTGGCAGGGTTCAAGCTAGAAAAAAAGCTTTAGACTCTAATAATATTGCCGACTGGAAACTAATCAGTGTGATGTTAAAAAGGTTAGGGGATGAAGCGAATTACTCGCGGTTAGCGAAAGTTTTAGATGAAATTTCAAAAAAAGTTCCAGGTTACCAGAAAATCAATAGCAGATTGGTGGGTAAATTGGGATGCAATAGGGAACAAGTGTCGAGTGAGGAGGTTTCTCCCGGCAACGTTAGAAGCGCTGAGAGCAGTAAAGGTAAATTGAGATTGCGTTTGGTGACGTATTTATTTGCCCACGATAAAATTCTTGATGCTTCATCAAAATTGGCTCATCACTTTAAGCCCTCTTCAGCTTTTCTCAATGAAGCAGATGCAGGAAATTTAGGGGTTGCCAATGGAGATGTTATTCGTCTTTCCGGAAATGGAATAGAAATCGATGCCGAACTCACAGTAGACAATCGATGTATGGCTGGGGGCGTGGTGGTGCCAAAAGTTTCTGATGAGCAGGGTATCAATGGATTGCTAAATCTCGATGGCAGTCCAGCATGGGTGGAGATTAAAAAAGTTTGATGGAATTCCCTGGAGAACGATAGTTTGGATTGGATAACTGAATTTTTAGATGAACTGTGGGATTTTATCGTTAAATCTTTAGCAGATAACATTCCTTTG
>DODH01000147.1 GCA_003545625.1 Nitrospina sp. | reverse complement strand
CTTTAAAAAAGGACAAAAGAAAACCCCCTCAATCCCCCTTAACAGGGGGAAATAAAATGAGGAGGCTAACTTAATAATTATTAGATGTTCTTAAAAACCTCGTCGAGGCTCTTCTTCGCATCGCCGAACAGCATTCGTGTATTCTCTTTAAAGAAGAGCGGGTTTTGCACACCTGCATAACCGGTTGCCATTGAACGTTTCAGAACAATGGTCGTTCCACCTTTCCAGGGTTCCATGACCGGCATCCCAGCGATAGGACTGTCTGGATCTGTTTGTGCTGATGGATTGACAATATCATTTGCACCGATAACGATGGAAACATCGATATTAGGAAAATCGTCATTAATCTCATCCATTTCATAAACAATGTCATAAGGCACCTTAGCTTCTGCCAGCAATACGTTCATATGTCCCGGCATTCGCCCTGCTACAGGATGAATTCCAAAACGCACATTTATTTTTTTGGCACGAAGTGTTTTAGTGATTTCATTGACAATATGTTGCGCCTGAGCCACCGCCATTCCATAGCCCGGGATGATCATGATTTCTTTAGACTCGGTCAACAATGCTGCCACTTCAGGAGCCTGTAATGCAATGACTTCACCTTGCTCTTCGACTGAAGCACCGCCGCCGCCGCTGGTTGTTCCAAACCCACCCGCGATAACGGAAAGGAACTTGCGGTTCATAGCGCGACACATGATGTAACTCAGAATGGCACCACTGCTTCCTACCAATGCGCCCGTTACAATGAGCAGATCGTTGTTGAGCATGAATCCCGTTGCCGAAGCCGCCCAGCCGGAATAACTGTTAAGCATGGAAACAACAACCGGCATATCCGCACCACCGATAGCCATTACCATATGAATTCCAAATAGCAGTGCAATACCCGTCATGATCAGCAAGGGCATTGTTCCACCACCTGCCGCTGATTGGTCAACAAATTCTTTACACAACCAGATGGAACCAAGCAACAGAATCAGGTTTAAAAAATGTCGCCCAGGGAGCAACATCGGGTTGCCACCGATTTTTCCGCTCAATTTTCCAAAAGCTATGACAGACCCCGATAATGTAATAGCACCGATGAGGATACCCAGGTAAGTTTCCACATCGTGGATTGTTAATTCGACACCGTTGTAATGATCCAATCTCCCAAGATCCATAAAGTTTGCAAAACCAACCAATACGGCTGCAAGCCCTACCAGACTGTGAAGCATGGCAACAAGTTCAGGCATTTCGGTCATTTGCACACGCTTTGCCAAAATCAGACCAATAGAACCACCTAAAACCAGACCAGCTATAAGTATTCCCATATTGCCTGTGACACCCAATATAGTAGCGACCAATGCCACGGCCATGCCGATCATTCCATACAGGTTACCGCGTCTTGCAGTTTCCTGATTGCTCAGTCCCCCCAACGCTAAAATAAATAAAATTGTTGCCCCAACATAAGAGGCGGTTACGATTCCTTCACTCATTTTCTCGCCTCCTATTTGCGAAACATTTCAAGCATGCGACGCGTTACCGCGAATCCGCCTACTATATTAATAGATGTAATCAGCACTGCGAATCCTGCTACCCACATGATCGTCTTTTCTCCTGAACTGATCTGCAAAATAGCACCGATAACAATGATACTGCTGATAGCGTTGGTCACACTCATTAATGGAGTATGTAACGCTGCAGAAACATTCCATATCACCATGTAGCCAACGAAGCAGGCCAGAACGAAAACTGTAAAGTGAGCCATGAATGAAGCTGGCGCAATCGCTCCTAAACCAAACAAGGCCAGTGCACCAACACCGAATGTGATAAGAGGCCCCATCGCCGACGATTCTTCTTCAACAGGTTTTACTTCTGCCGGTTTCTCTGCTGGTTTAGCAGGTGCGGCCGAAAGTTTTGGTGCCGGTGGTGGGAAAGTGATCTCGCCACCCTTCACCGCGGTGGCTCCACGAACAACCTCGTCTTCAAAATCGACTTTGGCGTTGCCGTCTTTTTCCTTGGTCATATCTGTAAGGAGGTGACGTAAATTGGTTCCATATAACTGACTGGCCTGCGCCGCCATTCGGCTGGGTAGGTCTGTGTAACCAATAATGGAAACTCCGTGCACCTTGACAATTTTTCCTGCTTCGGAAAGTTTGCAGTTACCTCCTTGTTCAGCGGCAAGATCAACAATCACGCTACCATCCTTCATGGCGACAACATGCTCTTCCAAAATTAATTCTGGTGCCGGTTTCCCAGGAATCAAAGCGGTGGTGATAATGATGTCAACTTCTTTAGCCTGCTCGGCAAAGAGGGCCATTTCCGCTGCGATGAATTCTTTACTCATTACTTTTGCATAACCGCCTGTGCCAGAACCCTCTTCCTCAAAATCAAGCTCGAGGAACTCCGCGTCCATACTCTCGATTTGTTCTTTCACTTCAGGTCGGGTATCGAAAGCCCTAACGATGGCACCCATACTTTTTGCGGCTCCAATCGCGGCAAGGCCTGCAACCCCAGCACCGATGACCATGACCTTGGCGGGGGGTACTTTTCCTGCTGCCGTAATCTGGCCTGTGAAAAATCGCCCGAAATTTTGTGCGGCCTCAACCACTGCCCGGTAGCCCGCAATATTTGCCATGGAACTGAGCGCATCCATTTTTTGTGCTCGGGAAATACGCGGCACCATGTCCATTGCCAGAGCGGTTATTTTTTTGTCTGCTAATTTTTTCAGTAGATCAGGGTTTTGCGCCGGCCAGAGAAACGAAATCAATATCTGACCCTCTTTTAAAAGGTCAATTTCTGGACCATTCAATTCAAGGCCACGAACTTTTAAGATAATATCGCTATCACTCCAGACCGATTTCGGATTATTAGCTATTGTCGCGCCAGCTTCTGTGTATGCGACGTCAGAGAAATGAGCTCCGTTCCCGGCTCCCGCTTCTACAATAACTTCAAAACCCAGTTTTTTTAAATGACCGATGACTTCGGGTGTCGTTGCCACCCTCTTCTCACCTTCATGGATTTCTTTTGGAACTCCAATTTTCATATCACTATCTCTCAATAAAAATTTTAGTTTTGGGGAATATAAAAGTTGGTAAGATTACCATAAAACCCCGTACATTTCTACCAACCACCGGCCATGGGGGTAATAAATCAACAACCGAAAAGCAGATGGATCG
>DODH01000132.1 GCA_003545625.1 Nitrospina sp. | reverse complement strand
TGGCAAACATTTATTCAGAGTTAAAAAAACCACAGAAAGCCATCAAACATTACAACCTGGCCTTAAAAGCAGATCCCGGAAACACATCCACACTATTTAACCTTGGCTTGGTGTTGCAAGAATCTGGAAAAGCCACTCAGGCAATCAACGCGTTTCTGCAAGTCGTTCAAATCGATCCCGGTTTCAGTTCTGCCCATCGAATGCTAGCCAACCTTTACCTACAGAACAATCGGCTCATATCCGCCCTGTTGCACCTGAAATCTCTCGTCCGTATCCAACCTATGAATCTGCAAAATCACCTCAATATCGCTTCAACCTATAGGAGAATGGGGCAACAAAAATTGGCGATTGCAACACTCGAAAAAATTCAAACCCGATTTCCGGGCAACCCTGAAATTCATGAAGGACTTGCTGAAGCCTATTTCAGAATGAAAGATTTCCAACAATCCATAGCACAATACCGGTTTCTCATAGATCAAGACCAAACAAAGTTACGCAACTACATCCAGCTTGGCTGGACGTATTACCGACTCCATGATCTGCCCATGGCTTCGGCCTGGACGCTTCGCGGGATGAAGAAAAGCAAAGGGGCCGGCCAATTCAAAGCTCTCGCGCAAATGAACCTGGGGTTTTATTCGCTCCTGCAAAAACAATATGCCCCGGCAAAGAAATGGTATGAAAAGGTTCTTTCGGAAAACCCTCCGGAAATTGCCCACGGCATGATCCAGGATATAGATGAGGTACCCATTGGCTATTCCCGTAGAGCGGACTTGCAGTTTTTTAAAGGATGGATTTATTTTAAATCCCGCCAACCCGAAAAATCACAACGCAGTCTGCAAACCTATCTGCAGATGGAAAAAAATGGTCCTTTCAGCGAGGAGGCCAGGAGTATTTTAAAAATACTCATTCCGGAAAGCGGGAAAATAAAAGGAATCCTTTCCCGAAACGGGAAAAGCTCGGTTGAAAAAGAAAGCCCCAAGGATATGGTCCTCGTTTCTCCCGGATTTTTTATAATGGGGTCCAACAGGTCCCTGGAGGATGAAGCTCCCGAGCATCGCGTTTATCTGGACTCATATTGGATTGATAAATACGAGGTATCCGCCGGGAAATTCGCTGAATTTTTGAATACGGTGGACAATGTAAAAGGATATTATCTCGATAACAAGTTTGGAACACTTTACTATGACAGTCGCTTCCACCCCCGCCCCGGCCTTGAGAACTATCCTATCAATAATATCACCTGGAAGGCGGCGGACGCGTATTGCAAATGGGGAAAAAACCGCCTGCCCACAGAAGCCGAGTGGGAAAAAGCCGCCCGGGGCACCTCTGCTCAAGCTTATCCTTGGGGCAACATTTCTCCATCCAATACTCTGGCTCGCTATTTCCAGACCTGGACCAAGGAAGAAAAGCACAACGTCATGGTGCCGGTGCAGGCCTTGGCAGAGGGACAAAGTCCTTATGGATTACATAACATGGCGGGAAACGTTAAAGAATGGGTGGACGACTGGTATGATCGCGAGTATTATAATGAGCAATCAGAATACGCAAACCCCAAGGGACCCATTGGAGGGGAATTTAAGGTTGTCCGTGGCGGGTCATGGCGGGATTTGAAAGGTTTTATTTACTCAACATTCCGCAATAGTGGGAACCCGAATAGCCGCATGGATGACTATGGGTTCCGTTGCGCTAAAAATGCCGCCCCGGCCTCCGGAGAGAAAAAACTAACGAGCCGGGTGGTACCCCGAAACAACGGATAAACCCCCTTTACCAAAACGACATGATAGGCGCTATTGAAATACTGATTATCGCAGTGATCTTCGGGATCATTTACGGCCGCGATGCCATCGACAAAACATTTCGCAAATCCGCCAACGAGGGAGTTGTGGAAAGCATGGCTGGAGACCTGAAAGAACTTTACGATAATGATCCAAAACGCATGGTCAAACTGAGCGCTTTGATTCTCGGCGCAATCGCGTTTCTCACCACCGGCACGTATTGGGCAATCACCAGAACCGACTTTCTGAAAATGATCGGTCTCGGTCAATAATTAAATCCGTTATCCCGGACATGGGTATAAGGGTCTCCCCCTTTCAGGGTTTTCCCCCCCACAATTTCGCCAACGTATAGAACATGGTCTCCAGATTGTATCGCCTGAACCACCTCGCATTCCAGGTAAGACACTGCATCACTAAGAATACGAATACCCTCTAACCCTTTACGGGTTTTTACACCCTTGAAAATATCTTCAGGGGGACGGCTGAAATGCTTTAAAAGGGTCATATCATCTTTAGGCAAAACATTTACGATGAAAGCACCCGATCCTTCAACCAGAAGCCGGGCGGCGCGCATTACCCCCAAGGCTATGGTTACAGCGGGAGGGTCAAATGAACACTGGTTGACCCAGCTTGCCAGAACCGCATCCTCTTTGTCTTCACATTTAGCGGTAACTACAAAGAGACCACTGGCAATCCTGCCCAACGCCTTTCCCACTTGTTTCTTATTTTTCACAAAATTCTCCTATTTCCAATATTAAACAGAGACTTGTCAGCAAAATATTAATATAACATTCTTCAAAACAATGCCAGCTGGCAACCCTCAAAACCCTCAACTGTAAAAGTTTCTTCAAACTTACTAAATCAAAAGTTAGAAATCGCCGTCTTTGATGCGGTACACATCAGGGTCTTCCGGTTTTTCGATATATGAGAGAGTGAGTGCGATATTTTCACCGGATTTTTTAGCATCTTCGGATTTCGGGTTGGTCAATAACAGTCTTACAACACGGCCTTTTTTGTCTTTTCCTTGAAAGACCAGATAAACATCTTCACCCAGTTGATGGTTGTACGCGAATCCTTCCTTCTGATATTTTTTTTGCACAAAATAATTGCCTAACTGGTTGGCAGTTGCTACCACGGCTTTCGCATTCGGATCTTTCATTATCGGTCTGCCCCAAATGATTTTGATTTCAATCAGGCGTCTGGTTTTATAACCCAGGAGATAAATAATTTTTGCGGGGCCGCTATCTGGCAAAATTCTTGGAACATTTATTCCCAGTGTAATGGTTTTTTCATTCGGGTGAACTTTCCGGGAAATCTGTTTTTTTGCTATTCCAAAGTCGCTCTTGATGGCTTTTATCACATCCCGTTCATTCATACCAAACTGGGAAGACCGAAACCCGTTCACCACAGCCCATTTTTGTGAGGTACCGACTCCCGATTCGGGTTTCGCCAAGCCGGTTCCCATAAAAAATACACCGCTAAAAATTAAGGACAGAATTAAAATAATGGATTTGAATGAGTTCATACCATGCATCTTAAATTGCTCCTAGTTGACTACAGCTTAAAAAAAATAAAATATAGGAAGCCTATATTTATCGTGTGCATATAGAATGGGATGCGCAACCTCCAGTCAACCTGGCCCAGTTAATTACATAACGGATTTCTTTATATATCAATTTATTGCTTTCTATCAATATCAAAAAGAATTAATCCAACGGCCCGGCACCGCAACATTACAAGAGGGACAACGGTCACCTTTTAAAAGAACAGACAATACTCGAAATCCTATTCTTTCGACCAGAAGCTCCCGACAATACGGACAATAGGTGTTCTCGGTGTTTTTCACCTGTCCTGGCAAATTACCGGCGTAAACAAATTGGAGTCCGGCTTTCTTTCCATGCCGGGTGGCCCTCAAAAGGGTCTCCCCCGGGGTGCGTTCCCGATCCTGCATTTTATAGTCTGGGTGATAGGCTGTCACATGCCATGGGATAGTAGAGGAGACTCCTGCTATGAACTCGGCGATATCGGCCATCTCTTTATCAGAATCGTTGTAGCCGGGAATCAACAGGGTAACCAGTTCCAACCATATTCCCATGGCGTGCACCGTTTTTATTGTTTCCAACACGGCGGAAAGGCTACCCCCCAGACGGCGATATTCCTTCTCTGAAAAACTTTTCAAATCTATTTTGAACAAGTCAACCCACGGACGCAGGTATTCCAGCACTTCAGGCGTTCCATGTCCGTTGGAAACATAGGCAGTGCCGAGTCCCTTCACCTTTGCTTCCTGAAATACTTCTACTGCCCATTCGCTGGTGATCAACGGCTCGTTATAAGTAGAGACCACCACCTTCGATCCATGCTGGAGGGCTTGGTCGCAAATTTCTCCGGCAGTAATGGGAATAGCACGAACAGTTGAAGCCTCGTTTTTCAAGCTTTGCGAGGTAAACCAGTTTTGGCAATAGGCGCAACGAAAATCGCAACCCAGCATGCCAAAACTCATAGCCCGACTACCTGGTAATGCATGAAAAAAAGGTTTCTTTTCGATAGGATCGTTTTGCAGGCCTGCTGAATAACGAAAAGGCACCATCAAAGTGCCTTCGGAATTGAACCGCACTTTGCAAACCCCCCTCTGGCCCGGTCTCAGCTTACATAAATGTCCACAGGCAGTGCAAAGCAGTTTTCCCCCGTCAAGCTCCTTGACTAAGTCGCCCGGGCGGGTCAGAGAATCGAGAGTATGCGGTATTGTTTTGGAAGGCATGGTCCCTCCGGACTATTCGGTACTGACCCCGTCAAATTTTTTATCCAGTGCTCCGACAAGAGTATGCCAAGCCAGACTGGCACATTTGGTGCGTGACGGGTATTCGCGGATTCCCATAAACAGGGTCAGTTTTCCCAGGTGATGTTCTTCTTTTTCCGGGTCCATCTCTCCCAGAATCATTTTGTGAAATTCTTCCTTGATTTGCCTAGCCTCATCCACCGACTTGCCTTTCAGAAAGGTAGTCATCATGGAAGTACTGGCTTTTGAAATCGCGCACCCAGAACCTTGAAAACTGACTTCATCGATCTTTCCTGCCTCCTCATCAACATTCAGGTAGACGGTGATATCGTCTCCACAAAGCGGATTTATACCGTGGCAGGAATGGCTTGCGTTTTCTATCGCATGGAAGTTTCTTGGTTTGCGGTTATGGTCAAGAATGACCTGCTGGTAAAGTTCGTTATTGTAAGACATGAGATCTTTATAAAACTAAAAGAAAGTTCAATTATATCACGAAAAAATTCGGATGCATTTTTGTACGCTTTCAGCCAGTGCATCCAACTCTTCCGGTTTATTATAAAAAGCCATCGAAGCCCGGGTTGTGGCCGGTACCCCATAGCGGATCATGGTTGGCTGAGCACAATGATGCCCACCCCGGCAGGCGATTCCGTCCTGGTCCAGAAAGTGGACCATATCATGAGGATGCGCGGAATCGCTAAAAAAGGAAATGATACTTGCCTTACTGCGCGCGTTCCCAATAATTCGCACCCCTTCAATCTCTTTAAATAACCGGGTGCCGTATTCAAGAAGAGAGTTTTCGTAATCGGCAATTTTATCCATGCCGATTTCATTAAGATAGTCAATAGCCGCACCCAGCCCCATCACCTGTGTTATGGGCGGCGTTCCCGCTTCAAAGCGGGCGGGGGGCTTGGCGTAGGTGGTTTTTTCCAGCGTCACCTGCATAATCATGTCCCCGCCGGTCACGTAAGGCGGCATTTCCTCCCACACCTCCATCTTGCCATAGACCCCACCAATGCCACTGGGAGCATACATCTTGTGGCCGGAAAAAGTATAAAAATCGCAATCAATATCCCGCACATCCAATTTTATATGTGGCGTGCTTTGCGCTCCGTCTATCAACACCCTGGCTCCCACAGCATGGGCTTTTTGGGTAATTTCCTTAATCGGGTTGATCGTTCCCAGCGCGTTGGAAACATGATTGACTGCAACCATGCGGGTTTTGGGCGAAAGAAGTTTTTCGTATTCTTCCATCACCAGTTCGCCGTCATCATCAACGGGAATGACCTTGAGCTTGGCCCCCCGCTCTTCGCAAAGTACTTGCCAGGGAACTATGTTGGCGTGATGTTCAATATTTGAGATAACAATTTCATCGCCTTCATTGACAAACCGCTTACCAAAACTATGAGCCACCAGGTTGATGGCCTGGGTAGTTCCGCTGGTAAAAACTATTTCCCCCTTCTTTTCTGCGCCCATAAAATCGGCCACCTTCTGGCGCACCTCTTCATATAACTGGGTAGCATGTTCGCTCAATTTATAAGTCCCGCGCCGGACGGTGCCATATTTTTCCGCGTCAAAATTACGGACTCGTTCTATAACCGAGATCGGCTTGTGGG
Source organism: Nitrospina sp. (assembly GCA_003545625.1). The sequence continues at coordinate 70 of DODH01000132.1, read as the reverse complement.
TCGTTGCGGCATTATCCAGGTAGATCAGGGGTTTCCCCCGGACAGACTGGGAGAGGATCGGAAAATCCTT
>DODH01000021.1 GCA_003545625.1 Nitrospina sp. | reverse complement strand
GTTACTGTTGATACCGACCTGAATAAGAATGTGATTGGCGGAGTCAACGGTTGAGGCCAAAGAACCGTCCACCAGTGCCTGGCCGTTGAACTCGGTGGTACCGGCGATACGGTCGATTTCCAACCGAAGTGCGTCAAATTCCAACTGGATGGTTTGGCGTTCTGTCGACCCAACGGTTCCCGTTGCGGCCTGAGAAGCCAGTTCTCGGAGACGAATTAGAATTCCTGATTGTTCGTTGAGGGCTCCCTCAGTAACGTTGATGAGAGAGATACCGTCATTGGCGTTTCTTACCGCTTGGCGCAATGCGCGGATATCGGATCTTAAAGCCTCGGAGATGGCCAGACCCGCAGCATCGTCAGCAGCTCGATTTATGCGAATCCCGGAGGAGATCCTTTCAACCGATGTTGCCAGGCGGTCGTTGTTGATACCCAGAATTCTTTGGGCAGACAAAGATGGGATGTTGTTAAATATTCTGATGGGCATGTTTATTATCCTCCTTGATAATTAGGGATGAAGATGATTCCCAGTTTCAGCATCCTTGCTGAAACTTGAAACTAAACCGTACGATTTCTTTTTTAAAGTTTTAAGGATTACTAAGTTTTGAGTTTGCAATGCCAGCTCGACCTATCCCCTCCAGGAAAATCGAACTCTAGTTTTACTAACTCAAGGTTTCTATCGGGATTTGAAAAAAATAGCTTTAAAGTTTTTTTTCAGGAAGTGCGCGGAAAGGAGAGAAAAAGGGATATTTTTTATAAAATATACAAACCAGTTGTGTTTGTAAGTTTATTTTTTATAAGGGTTTGCTTGTTTTTGGGCGGGCGGGCAAAAAAAATGCGCCCTTTAGTTATCTAAAGGGCGCATAAACCATCCTGAGGGATCTTTTGGAGGAACCAGTTATGCTATTAACCAGATGTTAGATGGTTTGATCCAAAAATTTTCGGTTAAATTCTGCAATGCGCTGAGCCAGTTTCACAAAATCTTCTCCAGGTATCTGCCTGACAACTTCTCCCGTTTCAGAGTCCACCATGCGAATGACCACTTCATGGGTTTCCTGGTCGATTTCATAATCCACCTTGTGACCCGCTGAGGAACCCACGCGATCCGGCACCCCGGTTTCTATGGAATCCGCTTTGCCTTCCTTCGCATCAAGATTCTTTACGGGGTTGGTTTTCAACCCGTTTCGGGTGTTCTCCTTTCGGGCTTGTCCCGCAACATATGCGGGGTTGTTTAACCTGTCCGTAAAGGAGGATATGTCCAATGACATTTGAATCACCTCCTGTTAATTAAACATTTTTAAAAAGTAAAATAACGCATTGGTTTTCAAAACTGTGGTTTTAAAAATTATCCTAAAAGCTGTAATACCGATTGCGGGATCAAGTTCGCCTGGCCTACCATAGCGGTTGCCGCCTGCACCAGAATCTGGTTTCGAGTCAACACGGCCACTTCTTCGGCGATGTCCGCATCCCGAATGGAGGATTCCGCGGCTTGCAGGTTTTCAACTGAAATAGACAGGTTCGAAATAGTCCGAACTAGCCGGTTTTGCACGGCGCCCACTTTACCTCGGGACTGGGTAATGCTTGAAATCGCATTGTTAATGACATCCAAAGCTGTCAAGGCCCCCGCCGCCGTGGTCAAAGACAACTCGGCAATTAACAGGCTGGAGGCATTTACGGCCGTCAAATTCACCTGGGTATTCAGGTTAATTCGGCTGTCAACGCCGCTGTCAAGTCCGACTTGAATGAGGATCTGGCTACCAGAACTTGCTGTTGAAGCCAAAGAACCATCGACCAGTTTTTGTCCGTTAAACGCGGTGGTGTCGGCGATACGATCGATTTCAGATCGCAGGGCGTCAAATTCCAACTGGATGGTTTGGCGTTCTGTCGACCCTACCGTTCCAGTGGATGCCTGAGAAGAAAGTTCTCTTAGCCGGATAAGGATGCTGGACTGCTCGTTGAGTGCACCTTCTGTAACGTTGATGAGTGAAATTCCGTCATTTGCGTTTCGAACGGCCTGCCGAAGGGCACGAATATCGGATCGCAAGGCTTCGGAAATTGCCAGGCCCGCGGCATCATCGGCAGCTCTGTTGATCCGGAGACCGGATGAAATTCGTTCTACTGATACTGCAAGGCGGTCATTGTTGAGACCCAAAAGTCGTTGGGCATTGAGCGAGGGGATATTGTTAAAGATTCGAACTGGCATTGTAATCCTCCATGATTAAATGAACGGGTTATTGTTTTGGTCTCCGTACCAAAACAAGCCTCCAAGCTATTAACCCTTTAGTGAAGAATTCATTTCTCCACTTTTAAACTTTAGTAACCTCCTGATACAAGTTAACGATTTACTTCTAATTCAGGATACAAACATGCTCAATGAGGCCTATCGGAAAAGGAGTAGGTATCTTTAGAAAAAAAATTCGGGCAGGGGAGAAGGGGAGGGGGTTTTGAACGGGTTTAAATTAAGGGACAATCGGGCTTGAATTGTCTAAACCATTAAAATTAAATGGTTTTTTTCTTATGACAACTCGTGCCCGGTCCCGGTTTAGATCAGAAAAATTATTACAGAATATCCAACAAATCCTTACCTGCCAAGTTGGTTTGCCCAACCATGCTTATCGAAGTCATGGCGATAATCTGGTTTCGGGTCAGCAGGGCTAATTCTTCTGCGATGTCTGCATCGCGGAGGGTAGATTCCGCAGCAGTCAGGTTTTGGATGGAAACTGTGAGTGTGCCGAGCGATTTCACAAAACGGTTTTGCACGGCACCGGCTCCCCCTCGGACAAAATTCAAAGTCTCCAAAGCGGTGGCAATATCATCCAAAGCCGATTGGGAATCTTTGCAGGTAGAAACCGACAAATTGTTTATTCCTAATTGAGTGGAGTTGCTGGCAGATATATTCAGTTCAGTATTAAGGTTGATCCGGCTTGCACTTCGGCTATCGGTTCCAATCTGGATAAAAGTCTGTTCAGAAGCTTGGACCGATTGAGCTAAAGAACCATCCAGCAGGGTTCTGCCGTTGAATTCAGTGGTTGCGGCGATTCGGTCAATTTCAGCCGTCAGGGAGGCGATCTCCAAATTTATAGTCTGGCGTTCAGACGCCCCGAGAGTTTCCGAAGCTCCCTGCGTGGCCAATTCATTAAGGCGGATGACCGCGCCGGATTGTTCATTGAGCGCACCCTCCACAACATTGATGAGAGAAATGCCGTCATTGAGGTTCCGGACTCCCTGCCTCAATACGCGGATATCGGACCGAAGGGCCTCGGAAATGGCGAGCCCCGCCACATCGTCCGCAGCTCTGTTGACCCGAATTCCGGATGATACCCTTTCTATGGATTGCCCAACACGCCGGGTGTTGATATCTAAAAATTTCTGAGCGGTATTTGATAAGGTGTTATTGAAAATGCTGTTGGTAGCCATGTTATTTTCCTTCCTTGAGGTTTTTATCGCACATTTCGTTGTGCGGAAATATTAAAGAGGGCGACCTCTTTAATATTCTCTTTTGTTCTTTTTTATTAAATTGTTTGCCGCCCGCAGGAATTCCCTGGCTTGCTCATAGGAACCGGGAGCGGAGTTTGCCGCGCGGTGATTCTCAATGGCGGTAGCCAGATTTTTTTGAATTTCCTGTAGATGGGTTTTCAAGGCTCCGGATCTTTGCTTCAAGCGGTTTATGATTGCCAAAGCGTTTTCCAGAACCATTAACCCTTTTAATCCCTTTCGAGGAGAACAAGGTGATAAAGCCCCCAAGCCCAGAGTTTTTGAGGTAATGGGAGGGATGTTCAGGCTGGTATTGAGATTGATCCGGTTTTCAGGCGAACCATTTGCTCCCACAACCAGATAGGAATGCGTTTCGGTTTTCGCCGAAGCGGATAACGCACCATCAAGAAGTTTCTGCCCTTTATGGTTAAAGGTTTCTGCCACTTGGTCCAACTCCCTCAATTTCAGGGAGATTTTGACATCCAACAGGACCTTTTCTTCCGGATTAGATGAGGGGGATACCCATTGCTTGAGCTGGGACAGGATAGCTTCCATCTCACTGCAAGCATTGCCCACTACAGAGACCAGCTCCATTCCCAACAAAACATTGTGAATGGCCTGATTCAGGTTTTTAAGGTTGGTTTCCGGATTGGTGAATTTTAAAAACTCCAATCCAGAAATTTCCAAGCCGGGCTCGATATCCCCAACTTTGTACGCAGTACCGGCAATTGTTTTCTGATCCATGACAGGCTCCTGACGTTAGATGGATAAAATCGGTGAATAAATCGATTAAGCCAGTAACAGCAGAATTGACTGTGGAATCAGGTTTGCCTGACCGACCATTGCCGTTGCAGATTGCACGAGAATCTGGTTTCGGGTCAGGTCCGCGATTTCCTTGGCGATATCCGCATCCCGGATAGAGGATTCTGCGGCTTGCAGGTTTTCAATTGAAACAGACAGGTTTCCTACAGATCGAGTCAACCTGTTTTGCACCGCACCCACTTGACCACGGGCCTGAGTAACCTGGGAGATAGCGGTATTGATTGTATCCAGAGTGGTCAAGGCTTCAGCCGCCCCAGTGACGGAAATGGTATCGATTCCCAGACTCGAAGAAGTAACCGCAGTAAGGTTGATTTGCTCATTCAGGTTAATTCGGCTGTTGGTGCCACTGTCAATGCCTACCTGGATAAGAACCTGGTTTGCACTCGATACAGTAGAAGCCAGAGAACCGTCTACCAGTCCCTGTCCATTAAACTGTGTGGTTGCTGAAATACGGTCGATTTCATTACTTAGAGCGGTAAACTCTAGTTGGATGGTTGCACGTTCTGTGGAACCTACAGTACCGGTTGCGGCCTGAGAGGCCAGTTCCCGGAGCCGGATCAGGATGCTCGATTGCTCATTGAGCGCACCTTCAGCCACGTTGATGAGGGCGATACCGTCGTTTGAGTTTCGAACGGCCTGCCGAAGGGCACGAATATCAGAACGCAAGGCTTCTGAAATACCCAGTCCAGCCGCGTCATCGGAAGCTCTATTGACCCGGATACCAGATGAAATACGCTCTACTGATAATGCAAGGCGGTCGTTATTGATGCCCAAGATTCTCTGGGCGTTAAGCGAAGCTATATTGTTGAAAATACGTACTGGCATATTCCTAATCCTCCACCATGAGTTGGAATTAATTTACCGCTAATATTCGGTTTTAAATGTTTACTACTGCCCCTGAAGAGTCTTTATTTAGGGTGGCTCTCCTCAGCATTCCACCTTTATTTTCAAACCCATAAAGCAAAAACCCCGGGTTTGTCAATGCGCTTTGTTGCTCCACAATCCTTGGGGACAACTCTGCTTAATTAAGTTTATCGGTAGAAAATCTTAGAACTTTAACGAAAATAAAAAAATTAATGATTTTCTTGCCGCCAGTTTTTTTGCGGAATATCAATGTTTAAGGCAGCTGTTTCGGGGTGGGCAATCAGGTAATCAATTGCTGTCTTAAGATTCAGCGGAGAATCAGGAGAGTGAGGAAGGTTATTAAAAAGCTCTTCCATAAGCTGGAAATCCTGGTCCGTATCCACAGTCAGGCGGAAGGTGCGATCTTTTAAATAATCCGGGGCGTTAACGCGTTTGATTCTGAAAGAAGAAGCATGGTCGTGAAACCAGGTGGTGACATGCTCACGATAGATCGAGCCTTGTGCCAGTTCGCCGACCTTTTTCAAGGCTTCAAAACGAATGATTTCGCAGGAGCTTCCCAGAGGAACAGGATCCTGGGGCAGGGTATAGTCGGCCTTGTCCAGCAAATGGGCCTGAATTAAAGAACGCAGAAGCGGTATATCTATAAGGGGGTCGTCGCCGCAGACCCGAACCACCTGTTCGGTTTGGACACTCTCTGCCGCTTTAATGAAGCGATCCAGAACATCTTCTTCCGATCCTTGGAATACAGGAACAGGGAGTCGGCGGGCAAACTCAATCAATGGGGATTCTGATTCATTTTGGGGAATTGCCAGGAGGATGAGGTCAATTTCCGGCACCTGTTTTAAACGAATAATGATATGCTCCAGCATGGGAAGGCCGGCGATCGAGCGCAGGCTTTTACCGGGAAACCGGGTAGATCCCATTCTGGCTTGAATAATAGCGGTGACAGAAACCATTTTTCTACATGTAAGGATAGGGTTCCTTTAAAACCGGTATTGTAACCTTTCGAAGGTGATTTGTAATGTCGAAATCGATTCGTCCCCTCATCCGGCCGCCCCAATTGAAACAAGGAGATATTGTGGGTGTGGTAGCCCCTGCCGGTCCGGTGGACAGGAGCCAGTTGGAAACCGGGTTGGAGGTGATCCGCGGCATGGGGTTTGAACCCTTGTTGGGCAGGCATGTCCATGCCCGTTCCCGTTTTATGGCAGGCTTCGACAAGGATCGAGCCCAGGATCTCATGGATATGTTCCGCGACCCCCAAGTCCGGGCAATTTTTTGCGCCCGGGGTGGGTATGGCACCAATCGCGTTCTTCCTCATCTAAAGCCTGGAACGATCCGGGCTAATGCGAAAGTTGTGGTGGGGTCCAGCGATATTACTCTGCTGCTACATTTTCTGGTGCAAAAATGCGGACTGATCGCATTTCACGGCCCCATGGTCGCCGGAAGTTTTGGTCGAGCTGAAATGAAACAGTCGCAACGGCAATTTAAGGGATTGTTGACAGGCTCTGTCAAAGGCAGGAATTTCCATGCTCCCCGAGCGAAAGTTTTTTCCCAGGGAGTGGCACAGGGAAAACTGACCGGAGGTTGTCTGACCTTGTTATGCCGTTCATTAGGTACTCCGTATGAAATTAATACTCGCAACAGGATTTTATTGATAGAAGATGTCAACGAACCTTTGTACCGGGTTGATGGAATGCTGTGGCAGTTAAAAAATGCGGGTATGTTTAAGGGGGTGCGCGGGATTATTTTCGGGGAAATGGTCAACTGCCGTCCGCAACGCCAGGGAGAGGGGACGATTGCGGATATTTTAACGGATCTTTTTCCGAATCCGGGGTTTCCGATTCTGACTCATTGCCCCATAGGTCATGGCAAAGAAGTCTGGACTCTTCCTTTAGAGACATCAGCCACGCTGGACAGCGAAGCCAAAACCCTGGAACTGAAGCACTGTGGGGTTAGCCGGGCCTGACCGTTACGCCTTTGGCTTGCAGGAAAGCTTTGGTTTCTTGAATGGTGAATTCTTTAAAGTGAAAAATGGAAGCGGCCAGCACCGCAGAGGCTTTTCCTTTTACAATGCCTTCATATAAATGCTCAAGGGTTCCCGCTCCTCCTGAGGCGATAAGGGGAATGGTGATTGACTCTGAAACCGTTCGGTTGAGTTCTATGTCGTATCCGGCTTTGGTTCCATCGCGGTCCATGCTG
>DODH01000131.1:2512-2659 GCA_003545625.1 Nitrospina sp. | reverse complement strand
CCAAAATTCCAGTATCCGGGATAAACGATTTCCAGATTTTGGCCCTCCCGGGTCTTGAGAGAGGGCGTGCAAAAAAGTTGGTCATTCCAGATGCAGCGGATGACTTTTTCCGGAACCCGGATGGTGTTGTCTTCTTCCCGAACCTGC
>DODH01000131.1:0-2268 GCA_003545625.1 Nitrospina sp. | reverse complement strand
GGGTGAACGGGGAACCCGTTCCCGGTAAGTCTTCCATATCGGCAGGAGTTTACGGAACCCGGCTTTTTTTGTCTTCTTCCCGAACCTGCGGTTGATTGTAGAGATGGGTGAACTTAAGGTATGCGTCCGAAAAGAGCGCGGTCATTTCAATTTCCACTCGGTGCCGTTTGCGGTATCTTCGATGAGGATTCCCATTTCGGTCAGTTCATCCCGGCAACGGTCCGCTTCCGCCCAGTTTTTCGCCTGGCGTGCCGATTTACGACCGGCGATCAACTCTTCGATTTTGCTGACGTCCAGATTCCGCTCCTGGTTTTTGATCTCGAAGAGCTCTTTTTCAAACTCTTCGGGAGTGAGAAAAAACAGTCCCAGAATCTTTCCTGCTTCTTCCCACGCACGGGTGGCTACGGCAATATCCTCCAGAGAGGATCCCCCCTTGCCCAACACGGCGGTGTTGAGGTTGCGCAATTCCTCGTTCATATGGGCCATTGCCACTGCCGTGTTCAGGTCATCGTTCATGGCGGTTTCAAACTTTTGCGTCAAGGGATGGTTCTTCACTTTTTCCTGAAAGTTTGGGATGGACTCTTTATTCAGGTTCGCGGTTTTTTCCCGTGCGCCTGCCAGCCCTTCATAAAATCGGGAAAGCACTTTAGTGGCATCTTCCAGATTTTTTTCCGAAAAGTCGATAGGACTGCGGTAATGACTACTGATGAGAAACAACCGCAAAACTTCCGGGTGATATTTTTTGCAAACTTCCCGGATGGTGAAAAAATTGCCCAGAGACTTGGACATCTTTTCCTTGTCGATATTGACGAATCCGTTATGCACCCAGTAACGAACAGGTTGTTTCCCCGTGGAACCGCAGGATTGCGCAATTTCGTTTTCATGATGCGGAAAGACCAGGTCCTTGCCGCCGCCGTGGATATCGAAGGTGTCGCCAAGATATTTTTTACTCATGGCCGAACATTCAATATGCCAGCCCGGTCGGCCCGGACCCCAGGGGCTTTCCCAAAAAGGGGGCTTGCTCTTTTTCCATAAAGCAAAATCCAGAGGATCACGTTTGCTTTCGTTGACTTCGACACGGGCTCCCGCTTGAAGGTCATCAATGTTTTTCCCGGAAAGGCAACCGTATTCTTTGAACGATTTGATCGAATAAAAAACATCGCCATCTGATTCATAGGCTTTGTCTTGATCGATCAGGGACTGGATCATGTCGAACATTTCTTGAATGTGGTCGGTGGCTTTCGGTTCTACGGTTGGCGCGGCGATGTTCAGTTTGCCCATGTCCTCGTAAAACGCTGCGATGTATTTGCGGTTGACCTCCTGCCAGTCGATGCCTTCTTCGTTGGCGCGGTTGATGATCTTATCGTCTATATCGGTGAAGTTGCGCACAAAACGGACTTCGTAACCGAGGTACTGGAAATAACGGTAAAAGGTGTCAAAGACAATGGCGGCACGGGCGTGCCCGACATGGCAGTAGTCGTAGACGGTGACACCGCATACGTACATACCGATCTGTTTTTCTTTCAGAGGAGTGAATTCCTCTTTTTTCCGGGTCAGGGTGTTGAATAGTTGTAGGCTCATGCAGATAAAATATCACCCTCTAGCGAGGGAGGCAACTAGCGATAGCTGTTTATGCGGACAAAGAGTTATCTCGGCTTAACGAGTTTATGTGCAATTCCCCCCCTGTCAAGGGGTGGGATTGGACGTTCTATCGGCAGAATGAGCTCCTGCTATTCCCCGACCACGGGAGTGGGCTGGAGGCGGGCTTCGAGTTCTTTGACGTTCAGGCGCAGTTGCGAGACGGCGAATTTTGCCTGACTCTTTAGGGATTCTTCCGTTACAGGTTCTTCAGATTTGCCAATTCCGGAAATTTCTTTGCGGATCGTATCCAGTTTCTGTTCCAGCAGGATACTGCGTTTGGAACTGAAACTTTTGGCGATGGCGCCTTTCAGGCCTTCTCCAGCATAATGCTTGGTGACGGCCATCAGCATGCGCTTGCGGGAAATAAATTTTTTGCCGTTTTTCCAGTCCTCGATGGCCTGGAACATTTCTCTTTCGATGTTGTCCACAATGGCGTTGTAGTCGGTCGGGTCGACCATGTCATGGATTTCTCCCGGAACTGAAGCGGACTTGATATCAAAATCGAAGGTCTGGTCAACACCTTTCAGGTCGGCGGACCTGAGGTTGGCATGCACCTCTTCAGGAGCCAGCATCGGAGCCCAGACTTGCATGATGTAGTCATCGCTTTTGATATTTTCGAACTGGTAG
>DODH01000244.1 GCA_003545625.1 Nitrospina sp. | reverse complement strand
ATCAAAACCTCTATGATCGAAACCCGGTTTCTCATTGGTAGCCGAAGCACTTATGAAAAGTTCTACAACTCCATCCATAAAAATGTTTTGCAAAAAAATGTAAAACAGTTCTTGAATTCTAAATTGAAAGAAAAATACACCCGGCACGGTCAGGAGGATGGGGTGGTTTGTCACCCGGAGCCGGATATTAAAAACGGACCAGGAGGATTGAGGGACTACCACAATGCCCTTTGGGCTACCGCCGTACGCTATGGATGTCACTCGCTTCGTGAAATCAATGAGACCCATGTTCTGTCCCAGCCGGAAATCGAGTCGCTCTACCATTCGGTTGATTTTTCACTTCGAGTCCGCAATGAACTGCATTATCTGACCGGAAAAAAAACCGATGTCCTGACTTTCGATCTGCAGAAACAACTGGCGGCCAATCTGGGATACCGGTCTTCCATCGATGGCCAACCTGTTGAAGAGTTCATGCGCGACTACTATCTGCACGCCACAAATATCCATACTTTTTCCCAAAACCTTTTCGAGCATTGCCGGCAACCCAAAAGGTCTCTCAAAAAAGTAATCTCCTCGCTGACCAAAAAGTCCGTGGGACATGGATTCCATATTTCAGACTCCTCCCTGATTTACGATGGTGATGCGAAAGAGGAATTTAAAAAAGACAAATCCCTTTTATTGACGGCGCTGGAACTTTGCAGAAAACATCAGGTCATGCCGGATTACAAGCTCCGCCGGCAAATGCGATTGCACAAAAACCTCATTAACGCGCAATTCATGAAGGGCGCGGAGGTTAGAGATTTCCTGTTTCCCATTCTGGAAGATAACGCCGCAGAAAAAATCCTGCGACTGATGCACGAAACCCGCATTCTTGAACAAATCTTGCCGGAATTCGGCCTTGCACACTGCAAGGTGAACCATGACTTCTATCATCATTACACCGCCGATGAACATTCCCTGCGCGTCATCCGCTTTTTGGATGAATTGACCATTACCCCCATCACCAATCCCACCGACCTGTCCGCCTTGTATCGTGGTTACCCAGGGAAAGGCGTCCTGAAATTATCGGCCCTTCTGCAATCGGTGCGAAAAATGCCCAATGACAAATTGGCCCACCAGGAATTTTTGCAAGCCCTTACAGAAAGGCTGAACCTGGAAGAAGCGGATGCCCAAACCCTGCAATTCTTTCTCGATAATCCTTACACCCTGATCGACACAGCCTTGCATCAGGATATTCACCAGCTTGGGGTTATCCAGCAATTTGGAAACACAGTCGAAAACCCGGAAAAGTTGAAAGGACTCTACCTTCTCAGTTATGCCGAGTTGCGGGCGGTAGCTCCGGGAACCCTGACAGCCTGGAAAAAGATATTGCTTTCAGAATTATATGAAAGAACCCTGAAATACCTGGAAAACCCGGAGTCCCTGGAACAACAGCCCCGTGCCACCCGGGCCGGAGTTTTCAAAGCCCTGCATCGGGAACTACCTGTAAAAGATATTGAAGACCATCTTCGCCAGATGCCCAAAGATTATTTGATGACAGCCTCTTCCGAAGAGGTGGCACTTCATATCCGCCTCATCCGGTCTTTTAAAGATAAACTGTTTATTCTGCATCACCAGTTTCATGAAGAAGGGAACTACCATAACCTGACCCTTTGTTGCCCCACCGGCAGCGAGGCTTTTAAAAAACTGGTGGGTACCGTCACCGCCAAAAACCTGAATATTCTTGGCGCGCATTTCTATCTCAAACAGGATGGAACGGTGATTGTCTCAATACAGGTCGAAGCAGGTACCAATGCCACAGCCGAGGACTTTGAAATCTGGAAAGATATTAAAAATACCTTGAGTCAGCTGTTTTCAAAAGAAACCAACTTGCAAAACCTGTTGAAATCTCGCACCCGATACGCAGGCGGACAAAAAAAAATGGCTATGATCCCAAGAGTGCATGTTGAAAAAACAACGGACAATCCGTTCATCGTAATCAGAGTCGAAGCCAGGGACCATATTGGTATGCTCTACAAAGTTTCCTCTGTCTTTGTGGACTTCGGCATCCGCATTCACCGGGCCAAGATTTCTACCCAGGGAGATCGGGCGATTGATGTCTTTTATGTGTCCCTGAAAAATCCGCAACTGGACTTCAACAAAGTGATCCGCAGATTAAAGGAACAGATGATCCAAACCCTGTTGATCGAAAAACTGGAAGACATCCGCTAACCACTAGGCGTGGGGCCAGCACTGCATTGCCCATAAGGCAGGCTGAGCACTCAAGCGCAATACTCTAATATCTTCCCCCTGATAAGGGGGACTGAGGGGGTTATAATGGACCCCTCTTTACCAAAGAGGGGCTGGGGTGATTTACATTCCAAGCAAACAGAAAAAACAAGGCCTGGCTTTCCTGTTATTAGCCCTCATCAGTTGGGCACCCCACGCGTCAGCCAATCCTGCCGACTTGGAAACAGGAAGAGATATTTTCTACAAACATTGCAAAGCCTGCCACGGGGATAAAGGCGATGGCAAAACCTTCGCGGCCAACGTGCTGAATCCGCCACCGAAAAATTTCACCGTAGAAGAATCAAAAAAAGAACTAACGGAAAAACGGATGGTCCAATCCGTTACGAAAGGGAGGAAGGGCACCGCCATGATGCCGTGGGAATCGAACCTCACCCAAAAAGAAATCCGCGCTGTGGTGCATTACATCCGAAAAAAACTGATGCAACTGGAAAAGTAAAAGGTTTTCCCTTCTACTTCTTCATCTCTTTTCCCAGTTTATTTTCGATGGAAGCGATTTTGGATTCCAGTCGGCCTGATTTGCCTTCCCGGTAATCGATCTTGATGCCGCAGGTGATGCGTTTGCAGTCCGCTCGCATGGCTTCGTAACATTGTTTGACCACCCCCATAACATCATCGAACTCGCCTTCCAGCACCGTTCCCATCGGATTGAGCCTATAGGGCACGCCGCTTTCGTCAATAATTTTAAGGGAACGGCTAACCTGTTCACTGACGCTTTCCCCTTTATCCATAGGGCTCATACTGAACTCAAGCAATATCATTATTACGGACCTCAAAAAATGGATACAACAAATAGAATCTAAAAACTGCCTAATAATCAGGGACTTTTTGAAATATTGCTTGCATTTTAGGGCTGAATTATGGAATTATCAAGCATCCCAACAAGCGATTGCGGGAAATCCTAGTAAAGGCGGTACCTGTTTTTTGTCCCAGTTAGATGATCTACGCCAGCAGATTAACAAGATTGATGACCAGCTATTGAAGCTGATGAGTCGCCGTGGCCAGTTGGCCCAGAAAATTGGCGATGAAAAATCCCGTCAGGGGAAGGAGAACCATTACCATGTTCCCCACCGCGAACGGGCTATCCTTGAGCGGCTGAAGGACCAGAACAAAGGTCCTTTTCCCGACCCTTCCATCGAATTCATTTTTCGTGAGTTGTTTTCCGCCACACTGGCTTTGGAAAAGCCTTTGAAGATTGCTTTTCTTGGACCGGAAACCACATTCAGCCATCAAGCGGCGGTGCGGCATTTTGGCCATTCCTGCACGTTCAATCCCTGTAGAAATATTGAAACCGTTTTTTCGGAAGTCGAGTTGGGCAACTCCGATTATGGAGTCGTGCCGGTAGAAAATTCCATTGAAGGAGTTATCAACTTGACCCTGGACTGTTTTGTCGATTCACCGCTTCATATTTGCAATGAGACCCGATTGCCCATTGGGCTTTTTCTTTTGTCTACCACTGCCGACCAGAAAAAGATCCGGAAAATTTATTCACACCCTCAGCCTTTGGCCCAGTGCAGAAACTGGCTGAACCGCAACCTGCCGGGTGTTGAGCAGGTTTCTGCTTCCAGCACTGCCGAAGCGGCACAATTGGCCAAACAAAATAAAAATACCGCCGCCATCGCCGGAGAACTGGCCGCCGAGGTCTATGGATTAAAAATTGTCGCGAAAAATATTCAGGATCGGGCCGAAAACCATACCCGGTTTCTAATCATTTCAAAAGACAAGGCTAAAAGAGCCAAAAAAAATAAAACATCCATCATGTTTTCTATCGCGGACGAATCCGGGTCTTTGATCAAAACCTTGCAACTATTCGCCAGAAACAAAATCAATTTATCGAAAATACAATCCCGGCCCCTGCGCAACCGACCCTGGGAATATTTATTCTACGTCGATTTTATGGGTCATGTGGAAGATAAGACCGTCGAGCGCGTCTTAAAAACATTGGGCAAACAAGCCCTGTTTTTGCGGGTGCTAGGCTCATATCCCGAAAAGGTGCAACTATGAAACTTTTTGGGAAAATGACCATCATTGGTGTTGGCCTGCTGGGAGCCTCTTTGGCCAAGGCCTGCAAAGAGCGGGACCTGGTGGAAGAGGTTGCAGGCTATGGCAGAAACCGTGAAAACCTGGAAAAAGCCCGGGCTTTGAAAATCATCGATCATTGCCCGGCTGATTTGGCAGAGGCGGTAAAAGATGCGGACTTGATCGTGTTGTGTACACCTGTCACCACCATCATTCCGCTGATTCAAAACATGATTGCAAGAATCCGACCCGGCGCCCTGATCACCGATGTCGGCTCGGTAAAAGAACCGATCGTCAAGGAGGCTGAAAAATTGGTTCCGAAAGGCGTTTTTTTTGTTGGGTCGCACCCAATCGCCGGAGGGGAAAACTCCGGACTGGAAGCCTCCACCGCAAATTTATACCAGGGCGCAAAATGTATCGTTACCCCGACTGATAAAACCAATAATAGTGCTTTGGAAAAAATCAGTGCGCTCTGGCAGGCAGTGGGAATGCAAATCATCAACTTATCTGCGGAAGAACACGATTTCGTTTTTGGAGCGGTGAGCCATTTGCCCCACATCGTGGTATACGCCCTGATGAACACGCTTGGGTCCTTGAGAACCCAGGACAACCGTGAAGTCACCGCCTTTTCAGGTGCCGGACTGAAAGACATCACCAGGATTGCTTCCAGCGACCCGGTGATGTGGCGGGATATCTGCCTTTCCAACCGCAACCATTCCCTGGACCTGATCGACCGGTTTCAGAATAAACTGGATGAAATCCGCAGCACTATCGAAAAGGGCGACGGACAGGCATTGAAAGAAGAATTTATAGCCGCGAACAAATACCGGCTTAACGTAATTTGAAGGAATGATTATCGCGATAGACGGACCAGCAGGCAGTGGGAAAAGCACTATCGCCAAGTTGGTCGCCAAGCGGCTGAACTACCGATACATCGATACAGGTGCCATGTATCGAGCCGTGGCCTGGACCGCACAGAAAAAGGGCCTGAGCCTTACCGATGAAACGGCTATGGCAGAACTTGCCCGGAGCCTGAAAATTGAATTTGTTCCCGGTGCTGATGGCCAATCGGTGCTGGTGGATGGGGAAAACGCAACGACCCATTTGAAAAACGAAACGGTGGGCAAAGGGGCCGCCACGGTTGCCGCGCAGAAATCTGTTCGCGAGGTTCTGGTGGCCCGGCAACGGCAAATTGGCGAAACCGGCAATGTGGTTATGGATGGGCGGGACATTGGAACGGTCGTTTTCCCCCAAGCTAACAAAAAATTTTTTTTCGTTGCCGATGCGGAAGAGCGAGGGCGACGGCGGTATGAAGAGCTGAAATATAAAAATCCGGATTTGGATTTAAAAATTATAATCGAGGAAATCCGGCAACGCGACCATGAAGACTGCAACCGAAAGATTTCTCCACTGGTCAGAGCGGAAGACGCGCTGGAAGTCGACACCACTCGCTTAAGCATTGAAGAAGTTACTGATCATGTTTTGAAAAATATAAATAATCTATAAACAATATTTAAATAACCTTTAAACAACCCGAAAGAAAGTGAGAATCAGCAGGTCATGAAAATATCCAAAGAATTGCTAGAGCAAATGGAAAACGATGACAAGGCGGAAATGGAGGAATTAACTCCTAGCGAAATTGCCGCCTATGAAGAAATGGAAAATTATTTCAGCGAGAGTCTCGGTCGGTTCAAGGCTTCGCAGATTATCATGGGTAAGGTGATCGCTATTTCCAATGGACTGGCCACCATCGATGTGGGCTTTAAATCTGAGGGCATGGTCTCGCTTTCCGAATTCCCTGAAGGCGGCAAGAACCTGGAAATTGATGAAGAAGTCGAGGTCTATCTTGAAAAGGTCGAAGACAACCATGGCAATGTTGTGTTGTCCAAAGAAAAAGCCAATAAAATAAAAATCTGGGATGAACTGGTCAAAACTTATGAGGCAGATGAAATCATTCAGGGTACGGTGATCGCCAAAGCCAAAGGCGGGTTAACCGTCGATATCGGACTCAAAGCCTTCCTGCCAGGTTCTCAGATCGACTTGCGCCCGATTCGCAATCTGGAAAAACTGATTAGCGAAAAATTCGACATGAAAATCATCAAGATGAATAAAAAACGCGGCAATATTGTTCTGTCGCGAAGAATTCTTCTTGAAGAACAACGCAAACAACTACGCGAAGGCACTCTGGAGAAAATGAGTGAAGGCAGCCTCATCGAGGGCATTGTCAAAAATATCACCGAATACGGAGTGTTCATCGACCTGGGCGGAATTGACGGCCTGCTTCATATTACCGACATGTCCTGGGGCCGGGTCAACCATCCCTCCGAAATGTTTTCCATTGGTGACAAAGTCACTGTCATGGTTCTCAAATACGACAAGGAAAAAGAGCGCGTCTCGTTGGGTCTCAAGCAAACCAGCGCCGATCCCTGGGTGGATGTTGATAGCAAATACCCGGTCAATACCCGGATCAAGGGAAGGGTGGTCAGCATCACTGATTATGGAGTATTTGTGGAACTTGAAAAAGGCATCGAGGGGTTGGTCCACATTTCCGAAATGAGCTGGAGCCGCCATGTCAAACACCCGAGTAAAATAGTTTCGATCGAGGATGAAGTGGAAGCCATCGTCCTGACCCTCGACAAAGAGAAAAAACGTATTTCACTCGGCATGAAACAAATCGAGCCCAACCCGTGGGAACAAATTGAAGACAAGTATCCCATTGGTTCTGAAGTCGAGGGCACGGTTCGCAACTTGACCGATTTTGGTGCCTTCGTGGAACTGGAAGACGGCGTGGATGGCCTGATCCATATTTCCGACTTGAGCTGGAAAAAGATCAAGCATCCTTCTGAAA
>DODH01000152.1 GCA_003545625.1 Nitrospina sp. | reverse complement strand
GCCCTGGCCCGTTCCACCCCTCCCGCATCGGGCGAAATGACAATCAGGTTCGGTAAATTAAGCTTGCGGATATGGCCAATCAGAACATTCATGGCGAACAGATGGTCCACGGGAATATTGAAAAATCCCTGGATCTGTCCGGCATGCAGATCGACCGTCAATACCCGATCCGTTCCTGCCGTTTCCAGCAAGTCGGCAACCAGTTTGGATGTAATCGGCACCCTTGGTTCGCATTTGCGATCCTGGCGCGCATAACCGTAATAGGGGATCACCGCCGTGATCCTTTTTGCTGACGACCGGCGCAAGGCATCGATCATGATCAGCAACTCCATCAAATTGGTATTGCCGGGACAACAAGTCGGCTGGATAACAAAAACGTCTCCGCCGCGAACATTCTCTTCGATCCGTACATAAATCTCTTTGTCGGAGAAATCGCGAATCACCGTTTCCCCCACGGGAATATCGAGGTACTTACAAATATTCGCCGCCAAAAGCGAATTAGCCCGACCTGAAAAAACAAGCATCCGCCCGTTATCGCTGGAATACATATTCTAAAAGTTCCTTGTAAAAATCTGGCTGGGGCGGGAGGACTCGAACCTCCGAATGCAGGAATCAAAATCCTGTGTCTTAGCCACTTGACGACGCCCCAAAGTATAAAAACTCAATTCGCGTCCACGCACCGAAGCTTTCTGTCCAACTATTCCTCACCTCTAATGAACAATCACTAGCGTGAGCAGAGAATCCAATGGCTACAAACCCGCCAACAACCCCTTCGGGCATAAGGTTAGTAGCTACACAACATTTCCTCAGGATATAATTCAGATAAGCTGACAATGCTCTCAGCTAAAAACAGCCTGAATTTCCCACCCTCCAACCGGGTGTACGCAGTTTTCGCTGTTTCGAGATTGTCAAAAAGGCCAAAGACCGTGGAGCCGCTTCCTGAAAGGAGCGCCCCCTTTGCACCGAAAGCAAGGATCTGCTTTTTTATCGCAAAAATCTCTGGATACTCTTGAAATACAACAGGTTCCAGATCGTTGACCCAAGCCACCCCCAATTGGGCAAACTCCGACTGCAAGAGAAAATTTTTCAAAATGCTAATATTATTTTCATGCTTTGTCAACTTCAATTTTAAATTGCCATACACCCAGGCCGTTGACAAGGCAAATCCAGGGTAAACCATTAAAATATAAAATCTAACGGTACTTTTGACCGGTTCGAGAATTTCCCCCCTTCCTTTTCCTGTCGCACAGGGAGAAAGAAGGAAAAAAGGCACATCTGAACCCAGTTCAGAAGCCATCAAAATCAACTCTTCCCGCTTTAATTTCAAGTCCCATAGGAAGTTGAGTCCTAACAAGGTTCCGGCGGCATTGCCACTGCCCCCTCCTAATCCAGCCCCATGGGGAATATTTTTTTTTAAATTGATTCTTGCCCCCTTGCACTGATCTGGAAAACGGCTTTGCAACAAGCGGGCGGCCTTGATGATAAGGTTTCCTTCATCAGTGGGAATATCCGGTTGATTACAGTTCAGCTCCAACCCATCCGCAAGACATTCAATTTGAATCTCGTCGCACCAATTCACCATTTGGAACAGGGTTTCGAGTTCATGAAAACCGTCTTCACGCTTGCCAAGCATGTGGAGCCCCAGATTTACTTTAGCAGGAGTCTTAAAATCAATTGTGGTCATTGGTTTTTCAAGGAAGAAACGGGTTCCATAAGCTGAAAGGTATCTGAGGGTAACCCTTGGTTTATAACAGGGGTTTTATATTTTACTCGAATGGTTTCCTTTTTTTCAGGAAACGATAACGTCACCAGATGAGGAAAGTCGTGATCCCCAACCTTTGCGTATTTCTGCCATTTGACAGAATAGACGGAACGCTCCCCCAGTTTTCGGGTCATCTCAAGAGGAAGCAGAGTCATAGCTGAAAATAGAATCGTTACATGCCCTCCGCGCTGAATATCAGTTAACCGCAGGATGTATTGCGTCCGATCTGAATTCAAGCGCGAATCCAAAACCTTAAGAAACTCGAGCCTTGGTATATGACCGGTAAAAATTCGAAGATGCTCACGAAAGTCCAACCGTATTCCCAGCATTTTCTCCATCAAGGATTCCACTTCCGGCCCGGAATAATACCTGCCATTAGCCGGATTAAAAAATACAGTCCTACCCTTATGATAAGTAAAAACCCCCATGGCCTGGCCAAACAAACCATAGGTATCCACTCGGATAGACCGGTTATTTTGAATTATTAGTGTTTGGCGAAATGTTTGCTTTAGCTTTTGGCTCAGAAATGTGGTGCGGGCAAAAGATTTGAGGTTTTTGATTTCCCCAGCCCGGTCTTTCAGCCTTTTTAAAATGTAACCGGTGGTAATGGAATCTTTTAATAAATGTGGAGCAACCGGTTCAACGCGGGGCTGACAACCCACAAACATCAAAATAAAAACGAGGAGCAATGGATGGCGGTTTGCCACGCTTGGTAACAGGTAGGAATTCAACGGGTCTTATTAATAGTTCTGTTGCAAAAAGTTGCGCACTTTTTCGATTTTATTCTTAAGCGTTTGCGGATCCGGATATTCTCCACCCAAATCGCCTTTTGGGTTTACCGTGAGAAACAGGCTGTTTTTCCATGCCCCACTGGCCTCATCATAATTTTTCAGGGAGAACAAAATATCTCCAAGATGGTCATAAAGAACCGGGTCTGGATCGGTATAGATCATGGCCTTCTGAATTTGCGTTAAAGCTTTTTCCGACTC
>DODH01000045.1 GCA_003545625.1 Nitrospina sp. | reverse complement strand
GCTGGTAACTCGCAATGGATTTTCACCGCTAGCAACCATGCTCTCAGCGCAATGAGTTCTTGCTCGTTGCCTCCATGGTTAATGATCAGGAGAGGTATCGGCTGTCCGGGTCTATTTCTTCCCATCCAACTTTACGAAACGGATCTATTCCAGAGTTTGAATAGGGCAGGGCATTCATCTTTTTAGGGTTTTGGTAAAAAACCCACTCCCAGTGGTCCGTCCGCTTATCGTATTTGAGAAGATAAATATTTTCATCATCTGCTTTAACTTTAAAATAAGATGACCCTTCTCCATACCAGCGGTCAATGATCTCCTCCACCTTATAACGGCTGTCCCTAAGGATGAAGGCCACCGGGTTTTCCTGTAATTTGGAGCCTGTGAAACATTCCACCTTAAACATGCGGCAATGGTATGACTTTCAAAAAGGATTGTAAAGAGTTAAAGTTCCCACCAGGCCCGGTGAGCCACCGGTGGCAACTTGCAATAGCTTTTTATTACCAGCAAAGAGTTATCTCGGCTCAACGAGTCCCCGCTACCTGCCTCCCACGCATGGTATAATTCGCTCCTGATTCTCTGGAGCAAAAATATAAGTTTTTCAATCTGTTGGAGGAAAACCGCGGACCATGACTGAACTCGGACTGGAAAGAATCCACCAGCACCTGGAAAATCTGGTAGGCGAAAGAAACCCCTTCACCCAGCCTGAACACCTTGAGAAAACAGGCCAATATTTGTCCAGCCAGTTTGAGGCAATGGGTCTGAAAGTCACCCAAGAGACAGTGGAGTATGAAGGCACACGGTCTCTCAATATTCTGGGGCAAACACCAGGCGATCCAGACGCAAATGGCCTCTTTGTTCTCGCGGCACATTACGACTCGGTTCCCAATACACCCGGAGCCGATGACAACGCCAGTGCTGTCACCGCGCTTTTAGAAATTGCTCACAATCTCAGCCAAACCCCGCTGCTAAAACCCCTCATTTTTTGCGCCTTCACTTTAGAAGAATATGGGTTCCTCGGCGCCAAACATTTTATCGACTGTGACGCTAAACGAAAAAACCAGATTTCAGGAATGATCTCTCTGGAGATGCTGGGGTTCATCAACACAGCACCCGGCTCCCAGTCCTATCCCCCTTATGTGGATTCCAGCCAGTACCCGGATACCGGGGACTTTATCGCAGTCGTGGGGAACGAGCCATCGGCCGGCCTAGCACGAGCTTTAGCGGAAGGGATGGCCGTCTCCGGTCTTAAAGTGGAAACCCTGTTGGTTCCGGGCCAGGGAGAAAATTTCACCGAAGTGCGGTTGAGCGACCATTCCCCGTTTTGGGACGCGGGCATCCCTGCTGCCATGGTCACCGACACGGCTTTTTTCAGGAACCCGAATTACCACCAGCCCAGTGATACGCTGGAAACACTGAACCTGGAATTTATTCGCGATAACGCACGCGCCGTGGCCGGATTCCTGAAACACTTTCTTAACCAAACAGAATGAAAAAAGAAAATAACCAGGAGGAACGACCTGATGACAACGAGGAAACCTCACCGATCCTGAAAAAAAGCAAACCGGGGATCGGAAGGATTCTGTTTCGCGGGCTGATCTATTCGCTACTCTTTTTCTTTCTGCTCATTGTCTCCGCCGGTATCGTGCTGGAATATTTTTTCCCTGCCGAAGAAGTTCGGGCGATTGCCGAGGCCAAGCTCTCTAAAAAACTCAAACTGCCTCTCAGTATTCAAAAAATCAGCTTCAGCCTGCTCAGCGGCATGCAGGTTGACGGCGTGACATTGGGCACCCAACCGCTGCTGGCCCGTGTAAAAAAAATCGTTCTCGATTATGACCTGACCCAGCTTCTTCAGGGGAAGCTGGTCATCAACCAGATTCTGGTCGATCACCCCCAACTGACAGCAGTTTCAAAAAACGGAGTGTGGAATTTTCAGCCCCTGCTGGACCTTGCAAAACCGGTTAAAGACAAACCAACGACCCTGCCCGCTTTCCCTCTTGCCCAAGTCGATATCAAGCAGTTGAGCATTCGCCAAGCTTCCGCCCGTCTGGATCAGGATGGAAAACTCAGCGCCCATATTGACGGGCTCAGTCTCGAAGCTCGGGGCAAAGCCAGTCTCAACGCCATTGACCTGAAACTAAAAGTTCTGCTGAACCCAGAAACGGAAAAACCCAATATCAGCTTCCAGTCTGCCGGGGATATGCGTTTCCAGTCCCGCGTTTTCACTGATCTGGATTTTTCAGCCAGCAACTTCAACCGACTGTTCATCTCCGGCGCGTTCGGCCTGCAGGATAACCGCATTCGCACATCGCCCACGCCGGATGTCGCGGTAGAAATAGATGCGGAAATTTCTTTGCAACCGGAAGTACTGAACCTGAAAAAACTCTGGCTGACTCTGGGCAAAAACAATCACATAAAGGTTTCGGGCAATGCCGCTAATTTTTCCAAAGACCCTTCCTTCAAGTTGATGATCCATGAAGCCTCATTCCAACTGGAGGATCTCCTTGTTTGGGGAAAACAACGGCCCATATCCGGCAAGGGCCTGCTAAAAGCGGCGGCGGTTAAAATCAGCGGCCATCTCCCCGGTTTCGTCCTGAAGAACTTGAATATAGATGGGGGAACCCTTTCGACAAAAAATTTGTGGATCAACCATCCCGGTCAAAATGCCCGTCTTGAAGATATGAACGCAGAACTCGAGTTGAAGGAAATCACCCTGCATGACTCGCAGTTGGGAAAAGCCTCCGTCAACATAAACATGCAGTTGAAAAAAGCGGTGGCGCAGAAAACCGAAATTAAGGACTGGAACCAGTCTTTGAGCCTCAACATAAAAGGAAAGGATGAAGTTTTTTTTGAATTTAACACCGATATGAAATCGGCTCACTACGACCACCCGCAAGCTAAAGAAATTTTTCTGCCCGTTCATGCCGAGGGTTCCGGACACTTTAATAAAGGCGATCTCAACAATCTTAAACTTTCGTATCGACTGGGCACGGAAACCCTGGCAAAAGGCACGGTAACGGGAAGCATGAAAAATTTCGGTAAAAGCTCATTGCAACTGGAGCAAAACTTCAGCGTAAATCTTGCTGAACTGGCAAACCAACTGCCAAAAAAGTTTAGCATTGGCGAAAACCTCAAAGGAACCGTCCGGGCGCAAACCTCAGTGACTGGCAAGCTGGATGAAAAATTCTCCCCTGCCGAGTTAAAAGGCCGGGCAAATTTTCAACTAAAAGGACTGACGATCGTCTTGAAAAAGCCCTCCCTGAACATCAACAACCTGCACACCCGAGCCTCATTCCCTCTGGAGTTTCATGCAGACAAAGGGGTGCGGATTTCGCACCTTGATTTTCACACGGATATCCAGAGCGCGGAAACCCTGAACACCTGGAAAATCAAGACGCTCAAACTCGAGACAGAAATAAAAATGAACGCGTTTCATAATTTGAAATCCGAGTTCGGCACCGTGCCGGTTCAAATAGATACGCGGATTGCGCTGGAAAACCTGAAAAACCCGGCTCTCTCCCTGACTAACCTCAAGGCCGACCTCATCCTGAAGACGGACCTCAAGACCGATGATGTGCGCAACACCCGCGCATCGGGAAACCTCTCCTTCAAAAACCTGTCCGCAATGAAAATGCTGACCGCCGACGAATGGTCTTCCCGATTCAAACTGGAGGCACATGACAAATCCCTCACGCGGGTCCGTATTTCACAGAAAACCCAAATCGATAAACCTTCTTTTCATCGGGATGACTTGGAACTGGCTTTGGAATCGGTCAGCCTGGAAACAGCCAGCCGCCAAAACCTGAAGGAGGGAGAGGTGAACATCGACACTTTTATTTTGCAATCACCGGATCTGGTCACCGCCCGATTGAAAGCGGCTCTTAAAGAATGGGGAAAAAATTTCGAGATAGAAG
>DODH01000024.1:531-12751 GCA_003545625.1 Nitrospina sp. | reverse complement strand
AGGATCCAAGCGGGTTATAATATTCTCTACCTATTCTATGGTTGTTGATCTTGTTAATCAACTCTTCCAGATCACATTTTTTTTCAACAAAGTCGATCTCATTGGTATTTATGACCAAAAGCGGTGTGTTGGAATAATAAAAAAAGAAATTGTTGAAAGCCTTGTTTACCGAATCGAGATAATCGGGATCCATAAAAGCTTCATAATCCCGGCCCCGTTTGGAAACTCTCTCCAGTAGCACTTCTGTGCTGGCCTGCAAAAAAATGACTAAATCGGGTTTTGGGGCTTTGGGGTCGATCAAATTAAAAATTTGTTCGTACAGGCGGTATTCGTGATCTTCAAGGTTGAGTTGGGCGAATATTTTGTCCCGTTGAAACAGGTAGTCGATCACGACCACAGAGTTGAACAGTTCCCTCTGCGCCAACTGCAGATATTGGTTGAAACGGTTTAGTAAAAAAAAAATCTGGGTTTGAAAGGAGTAGGCGTCCCGATCCTCATAAAATTTGGCGATAAAGGGATTGGTATCGTTATCTTCCAGAATCACCTTGGCCCCATATTGTTTTCCAAGAAGGTTGACCAGTGATGTTTTGCCCGCGCCAATGGCGCCTTCAACAGCAATGAACCTGGGTTCGATGGTTTGATTTGCCATTTTACTCTAATCAACCCGCTTTTCGCTGATTGAAAATCTCCTTGATGGTGAGTTTCAGTTCCCTGAGATCGGCCGATTTGACGACAGTGGCGTCCGAGGCCCAGACTCTAAAATCCTGTTTGTAGCGACCATGAGCCGAACAGAGTATTATGGGAACATCGCTATCCTTGATTTTCCGCATGAGCTCAATGCCGTCCTCTGTGGGATTTTTGATATCCAGAATAATAAGGTCCTGCGTGTCCAGTTTTTGCAGGGCTTCGTCGCCAGTGGCGGCAAGCGAAACGTGGTAACCGGCAAGTTCTTCCTTATAAAGGGATCGGGTATTTTGGTCGTCATCAACAACGAGAATTGTTTTCATGTGTCTGCTGATTTATTGGGTTCAGTCCGAGAAACACTAGTTTTTATAATAATCGGGCCTCTTTTGCAACGGTAAATCCCACTAGTGGGTTTTATTCCCCATGGCTTGCCACGGCTTTTTAAATAACACTTTATTTAGGATAGCCCGTCCGCTTGCGGCGGAGTTGCTCACTGGAGATAGACTCTAACTCCTTGTTGAACCGGTGTTTCAGGAGCGAAGGGATTTATGGTAAAGACGTGAATACTGTTTGGCGGAAACTTCCCAACTATTATCTTTAGCCATCCCATTTAGCATCAGCTTTTTCCAAGTTGCAGTTTGGTTAAAACAGGATAAGGCTTTCTGCAGAGATTTCAGGAAATATTTTGCTTTTGGAACTTTAAATTTAAACCCGGTTCCCTTTCCCGTTTTATCGCTGAATTCCTGGATGGAGTTTTTCAAGCCGCCGATATCTCGGACGATAGGAACCGTTCCATATTTCAAAGCATACATCTGGGTGAGTCCGCAAGGTTCATAGCTGGAAGGCATGAGGAGCATGTCACTGCCTGCAAGAATACGATGTCCCAGGGGTTCGTCGAACATCAATGCCGTCGCGATGCGGTCAGGCCGATCCTGGTTCCATTGCAGGAAAAAAGATTCGTATCGGGTTTCCCCCGTCCCCAGGATCAATAAGGCTATATCCTGTTCATCCAGCGCGTCCCGGGCTTGCATGAGCAAATCGATTCCCTTTTGCTCGGAAAGCCTGGTGATCATGCAGAGAATGGGTGTCCTTTTACTGAGCCGAAGTGAAAATATTTTTACCAGGTCTTCCCGGCATTGTTTTTTTTGTGATAGAGATTGCGAGCCATAGTTGGCCGGAATGAAGGGGTCGGTTTCCGGGTTCCATACGGTATAGTCGACACCGTTCAAAATTCCATGCAGTTGGTCGGAACGTTTTTGCAAAATCCCTTCCATGCCAAAACCCAGTTCCGTGGTTTGGATTTCCTGGCTATAGGCGGGGCTCACAGTGGTGAGCGTGTCGGCAAATATCAGTCCGCCTTTTAAAAAACTGATTTGACCGTAAAATTCAATGCCTTCTTCCCTGAATAAGGATTCATCCAGTCCAGTTGCTTTCAATTGGGAATGGGGGAAGTTGCCCTGGTAGCCGAGATTATGAATCGAGAAAAGCGTTTTTGTTTGAGCAAACCCGGGGTCTTTACGGTAAAGGGTTTTTAAATATACCGGAATCAGCCCGGTGTGCCAGTCGTTGCAATGGATGATGTCCGGTTTGAAATCAAGTTTTTTAGCGGCTTCCAGGACAGCTCGGCAAAAATAAGCAAACCGCTCCACGTTGTCGGGATAATCCGAGCCGGGTTCGCCATAAAGATGTTCGCGGTTATAGTAGCCGTCATGTTCAATCAGGTAAACCGGGACACCTTCGGCCAGCTCTGACTGGAACAGGGAACCGCTGAAGCCGGGGAGTTCCAAATCCAGCTCGAGAAGGCCTTTTCCCGCTTTGGTGGTGCAGGGGTATTTGGGCATGATGACCCGAATGTCGTGTCCGAGTTTTTTTAGGGCCGGGGGCAATGCCCCACTGACGTCTGCCAGTCCGCCGGTTTTGGCAAAAGGATGGACTTCGCTAGCGACAAAAAGAATTTTAAGTTTCCGGCTCATAATTTATGGCAGTACTCTATGTAATGAAAGGTGGAAAGTCAAACGTCCCCCTTCCTAAAAACATTGATTGCTTAAGGATTAATACTTATAATTGAGCTATCTTTCATAAAAAAATCATGCAGGAAACCATGAAGAACGCGAAAATTGTTTTGGGTGTCTCTGCCGGTATAGCTGCCTACAAGGCCGTGGAGTTATTACGCATGTTGGTCAAAGAAGGGGCCGATGTAAGAGTTGTAATGAGTGCCAATGCCGGGCAATTTGCCACCCCGTTGACTTTTGAGGCACTATCCGGGAACCCGGTTTATCACACATTGTTTGATTCGCAAAACTCCGCAGATATGGAACACATCCGTGTCGCCGAGAATGCGGACCTGTTGGTGGTGGCTCCGGCTACCGCCTCCATACTGGGGAAAATGGCACATGGCCTCGCCGACGATGCTCTGTCATGTTTACACTTGGCGTTTAAGGGGCCGGTACTGATTGCTCCGGCTATGAATGAAGGAATGTGGGAGCATCCTGCAGTGAAGGAAAATATTGAACTCTTGAAATCGAGGGGCGTGGAGTTTGTGGACCCCGAATGCGGAGAACTCGCTTGTGGAGTAACCGGGCCAGGGCGTTTGGCCGAACCTTCCGTTATTCTTGACAAGGTAAGGGGTTATTTTAACCAGCGTAGTGACTTGAGCGGCCTGCGGTTTCTCGTAACAGCCGGGCCTACTCACGAGCCTATCGATCCCGTGCGATATCTGTCTAATCCCTCTTCAGGGAAAATGGGGTATGCGATTGCCGAGCAGGCAAAGATACGGGGAGGGGAAGTGGTGCTCATCAGCGGGCCGACTTCTTTAACGCCTCCCTCAGGTGTGGACTTTAAATCTTGTAAAACGGCAGACGAGATGAATGGTTTAGTTCAGGAGCATCTTCAAAATTGCGATGTTTTGATTATGTCTGCCGCAGTGGGCGACTTTTCTCCGGAAAAACTGGAAAAGGAAAAGATCAAAAAACAGGGGAATGAGGGTTTGGTCCTTAAGCTGGTTCCCACCGTAGATATTTTGCTGGAAGTGGCACAACGCAACTCAGGCAAGCTGTTGGTTGGTTTCGCGGCGGAAACCCAAAACCTGGTGGAGAGTGCCATGGAGAAGTTGAAAAAAAAGAACCTTGATCTCATTGTTGCCAACGATATCAGTGCGCCGGGAATCGGATTTCAGTCCGACTCCAACCAGGTGACGATCATTGACCGTGAAGAAAATATTGAAAACCTTCCTCTCAAATCCAAGCGGGACATTGCCGACCTGCTACTGGATAAAATTCTGTCCCGGCTTTAAAAGTTCTGTATTTATTTTGAAGAGGCGTCTTTAGCGCAACGAAAGCCCACGGTGTCATTCCTCATATTGGGTGCGGTTGCGTTGCGGTAGGTCAGGTTGACGTCAAGGGCTTTGTTTCTCCAATTTCCCCCGCGAATAATTTTATATTGTCCCTTTTCAGGACCCTGCGGGTTTTCTTTTGGAGAAAACAAGTAGTACTCCGGGTAATGCCAGTCATGAACCCATTCAGAAACGTTCCCGGAAAGATCATAAACGCCATAATCTGACTTGCCTTTTTCATAGGAGCCCACCGGGGTGGTTTTCATCTTCTCTTCGTTGTAGTTCAGTTTTTCTGAATCCGGTAGGGAATCCCCCCAGGGGTAGTTGATTGGCCGTTTGCCTCTGCCTGCTTTTTCCCATTCCGCTTCTGTGGGCAGCCTTTTCCCGCTCCATTTACAATAGGCCACCGCTTCTTTCCAGGAAACACCTACCACTGGCTGACGGTCTCCATTGAAATCAGGTTTTCCCCAACCCCGGGGTTTTTTCGCTCCGGTCGCGTCCACATATTTTTTGTATTTTTCATTGCGCACTTCAAAAATGTCCATATAGAATGCATCAAGATCGACCTCATGGGCTGGGTCTTCGGGGCCTAAGGTGTGCCGGTCGGTGTTGAATAAGTCGTGAGGTCTGAGTTCCAACAGGGACTTCTTGCTCCCCATTTGGGATTTTCCTGCCGGAATGAGTACCATGCCTGCGGATGTTTCGGCGGCGAAACCTGGCGAAACCAGGCTCAGCGATAAAAGGACAAAAAGAATCTGTATCATTACAATAGAATTTTAAATGTTTAAAAAGTAAGGCAGGATTATAGGTAATTGAGCCTTGCAGTTCAATGCCAAAAGTATTGGAGATTGACAGGGTTAGCCATAAGTAATAAAATTTAAATACTCATAAACTCAGGTTTTTTAATCCTTTTGGCAAAATCTGCCGATGAAGGGATTAAACTCTAGAGTTCAGTCATATGGACAAACCTAAAAAAGAACCCGTGACTTTAAAACAGAGTCAGGACACCAAGTTGTGTCTGAATTGCGGATTTCCCAACCGCAATACCGATAGCCAATGCATGTACTGTCGGTCCAGTCTGATTGAAGATAGCGGTTTGTTCAACTGGGTTCGCCAGACCTATTATATCCTCCGCTGGCGGTGGCAACTCAAGCAAAAGCGTGACAATCTGGAAAGCAAAACCCCGGTCTACCGTTCTTTCGGTTTTTTTGTCCTCGGATTGGTTTTAAGTGGAGTGGGCATCTTTGTGTTCACCACCGCCATGAGCCAGAACTCTTTTTCCAGTGGACTGATTGCTCTCCTTCTAATGGGCTACGGTGTGGTTACCCTGAAAACCCTGTTCAGCAATAAATAGAGCTCCCCTTAAAATCTACGCTATCTCCATTTTTTCCGATGGGTGCTGTTAGACTCGGTCCCTAAATATGTGTATCCTAGTATAGTATTATTTTTTAACTTGTGTTCACTATGCCGGATCATAAATCCATAAATAAAGAAAATATAACCCTTCCGGTTAAGGGCATGAGTTGTGCCAGTTGTTCGGCACGGATCGAAAAAAAGGTTGGCGAACTGGAAGGGGTGGACTCTGTCCATGTTAATTTTGCCGCGGAAGTGGCTACCATCGAGTTTGATCCGCAAAAAATATCTGCAAACCAGTTCCCCAAGACAATCGAAAAACTGGGATTTGAAATTCCCGGGCTTCGCAGGTTGTTTCCTGTAGAAGGCATGACCTGCGCCTCCTGCGTTTCACGGGTTGAGAAAAAACTTGCGTCGCTGGAGGGGGTCCGGGAGGTCGAGGTGAACCTGGCTACTGAGCAGGTGCTGATCGATTACACCCCGGCTCTGCTGGATTTTGAAGTCTTGAGATCGGCTTTGGAAGAAGCCGGTTATCATCTTTTGCCTGCACTGGAAGAATCGGAAGGTATTTCGTCCCAGACGGATGAAGAGCGCCATCTTAAACATCTGGCCCAATTAAAACAGAAACTAATTCTAAGTGGACTCATTAGCCTGGTAGTAATGTTTTTGTCCATGCAGTCGTTATTTAATATCGAACTGAAGAATGTTCTTTTGTTTGTTCTGGCCACCCCGGTACAGTTTTTTTGCGGCTGGCAGTTTTATCGAGGTGCGTTCAACGGATTCCGCCATGGTTACGCCGACATGAATACGCTCATTGCCGTGGGCACATCGTCTGCCTATTTTTACAGTATTTTCGCTACCCTTTTCCCTGTCGGTACTCCCGAAGTCTATTACGATACGTCGGTCATGATCATTACGCTGGTCCTGCTTGGGCGCTGGATGGAAGCGCGTGCCAAGCATAGTGCTTCTTCCGCGATAAAGAAGTTGATGGGACTGCAACCTAAAACCGCGCATGTTGAAAGGGATGGCAAAGAGCTTGAAATCAGCGTGGAAGATTTAGTGGTGGGGGACCTGGTTCTGGTCCGGCCCGGAGAGAAGATTCCTGTAGATGGAATCCTGATTAATGGGCAATCATCCATTGATGAATCGATGCTGACCGGTGAAAGTGTTCCGGTGGAAAAAAAATCCGGCGATGAAGTGATCGGGGCGAGTATCAACAAAACCGGATTTTTTAAAATGCGGGTGACCCGCCTGGGAAAAGATACCCTGCTGGCGCAGATCATTCATCTGGTAGAACAGGCGCAAGGGTCGAAAGCGCCGGTGCAAAGGCTGGCGGATAAAATTGCCGCAATCTTTGTGCCTGTGGTGATTGTTCTGGCTCTTTTGGTTTTCGCATTCTGGTGGAGCTTTGGCGATTCTTTTGGTCCCTTGCCGACTACGCCGTTTCTCTTTGCCTTGATGGCATTCATTTCAGTAATGATCATTGCTTGCCCCTGTGCGTTGGGTCTTGCCACTCCCACCGCGATCATGGTCGGAACCGGAAAGGGTGCGGAAATGGGTATCCTGATCAAGGGTGGTGAGGCTTTGGAGCAGGCTGAAAAACTGGATACGATTGTGTTTGATAAAACGGGAACCCTTACCAGTGGCAAACCGGAAGTAGCCGATGTACTTTTGTCTCCCGGAGCCGTATTGGATACGGACCATTTGCTGGTACTGGCCGGCTCTCTGGAAAAAAATTCGGAGCACCCTTTAGCCCAGGCTGTGGTTTCTGAAGTGAAGAAGCGCGGCCTCAGGCTCGAAACACTTTCTGACTTTGAGGCTTTGCCCGGTTTCGGGGTGCAGGGAAAGATAGAGGGTAAAAATATTTTTCTAGGTAATATGAAATTAATGGAAGAAAAGAAAATTGATTTCTCCCTGGTGAGGGAAGATCTGGAAAAGTTGACCGGGCAGGGAAAAACTCCCATGATTTTAAGTGTAGATGGAAATGTTGAAGGTATCATCACTACCATTGATGCATTAAAGCCCTATGCGAAGGAAACCGTTCACCGTCTCAAAATGATGGGATTAAAAGTGATGATGGTGACGGGCGATAACCGAAAAACTGCGCAGGCAGTTGCCCGGAAACTGGAAATAGATGATGTGGTCGCGGGAGTCCTGCCTGCACAAAAGAGGGACGAAATCAGAAAACTGGTTGCGCAAGGACATAAGGTCGCGATGGTGGGCGATGGAATCAATGATGCTCCCGCTTTGGCCGAGTCCACAGTGGGCATTGCTTTGGGGAGCGGTACGGATGTCGCGATGGAGGCGTCAGACATCACTCTGGTTACCTCAGATCTTCGGGCTGTGCCGCAAGCCATTGAACTGAGCAGAAAAACACTTACGAAAATCAGGCAGAATCTTTTCTGGGCTTTCTTTTATAATGTGCTGGGAATTCCTATTGCGGCGGGGCTCTTGTATCCTTTTTACGGAATCCTCCTGAAACCTGTGTTTGCCGCTGTGGCAATGTCTTTGAGTTCCGTTTCGGTGGTTGGAAACTCTCTTTTACTGAAACGCTTTTCTCCTTCCAAATTTTAGTTTACTAAGGTGGCTTGTGGCCCCGCCAAAAAGAATAAAAATTCTTCAGTCTTTTTTATTTTCTGTAGGAACTGTCTTTTTCTTTTTCGGGTTTATCGAACTGGTTCTCAGGTTTTCCGGGTTTGAGCCGGCATTCCATTATAAAGCCTATGCAATCCCTTCCTGGATGGAAGAGCTGGACCCTGTGGTATTAGATAAATACCAGCAGTTTGTGGCCGCACAGGGATTTGTGAATGAAGATGTCTATGCCTACCAGCCTGATTTGCGCTATGGTTATAAGCTCAAACCCAATATCTCGATCACGGTTCAGAACTATTCCTCTGCCCTGGTGGTGGACAAGCTTCCTCCCTGGACAATTGTCTCCGACACCGAAGGGTTTCGTGTGCCTGCAAGCGGTGACACTAAAAAAGTAGCAAAAACCCTCTATGTACTGGGAGACTCCAGCAGTTTCGGTTGGGGGGTGGATTATGAAAAGACTTATTCCTCCCTGCTGGTTGAAAAATTAAATACTTCATCCGTTCGTTTTAAATTGAGGAATTTGTCTCTTCCCGGTTTTTCCTCCTTCCAGGGAAAATTATTGTGGCAGGGGTTGGATGAGGTGAAAAATGGCGACTGGGTTATTCTTTCCTTCGGGTGGAATGATTCCTATCCCTCGTTGCAAACGGATCGCCGGCAATTTGAATCGCGAAATTCCCTAATGGGGAAAATCAATTGGAACATGAGACAAACTTTGCTTTTTAGATGGATGCGGACATGGCGGTTGCCCGAACCTGATTTTGAATATAAGGAAGGCGCGAGGCGGGTTCCTTTAACACAATACCGCGAAAACCTTGCGGCGTTGATAGAGGCGGTGCGGGAAAAGGGGGCGAAACCTGTATTGGTCAGCGTCTGCAATTTTGCAGAATACCAGGATACAGCAAAGCAAACCGCCAACAATAAAAAGATTCCCTTCTTTAATTTCCCTTCAGAACTTGAACCTTTTTTGTCTACTGTTCATGATCGGTTTCCTGACCAGTTTGTGACCTACTTCGAGGCTTATGGGGAGGGAATGGAAGCCAACCCCATGCTGGCCTTCCTGTTTCCGGATCGTTGCCACCCGAATGAAATCGGGCATGGTTTAATGGCTGAGGTTATCTTTAACGCGAGCGAGGGAAAAACCAGCTAAATCTTTCATGCCTTGGGAGAAGTGAAGGGCGCTGTCCTGATTCATGAGGAGTCCTTCGACATCTTTCAGGGAGTTGATGAAAGCCAACCCCTTTTTTGTGCCCATGACGAACAGGGCTGTGGAAAGGGCGTCCGCATCCATGACAGTTTCGGTGACTACTGTTGCGGACATCACACCGGTAACCGGGTATCCTGTTTTTGGATTCAGGATGTGGTGATAACGGGTGCCTTCATGCTCGAAATATTTTTGATAGTCACCGGAAGTGGCGACGGCTTTTCCTGAAAGAGAAAAGGATGCCAGGATCGATTCGGGTTTTCTGGGACGTTGCAGGCCGATTTTCCACGCGGTTTGATCGGGTCTTAAACCCAGTGTTTTAAGGTCCCCCCCGGCATTGACGAGAGCGTGATGGATATTTGATTCTTTCAATATCTTTATTGCCCGGTCCACAGCGTATCCTTTGGCAATTGCGCCGAGATGAAGACCCATTCCCTTTTCCGTCAAAAATACAGTCTGATTTTTCAGCTGGATTTTTCTGTAACCCACTTTGGACAAGGCCTGTTCAAGCGCGTTTTTATCAGGCAGGGAAGAGTGGTTGCCATCAAAATCCCAAAGCTTCTGAACGGGTTCCAAGCTTATATCCAAAGCACCATTAGTTTGTTCGGCCCAGTAGAGAGCTTGCTCGATAACAGCAAAGACTTCGGCAGATACGGGTACTGGCCCAAGGCCTGCCGATCGATTGATTTTAGAAATCTCCGAACCGGGGATACGGGTGCTCATCAATTCTTCCATCCTTTGAATTTCGTTGAAGGCTTTCTGAATGGCAAGCTGGGCGATGTCTTTATCTTTTTCAAAAACGGAAATTTCGACAAGGGTTCCCATCAAAAACTGGGACCTGCGGTGAACAAAGGATTCAGGTTTTCCACAAGCGGAGACGAAGATTCCCAAACAGAGCAAGATAGTTAAGGTGTTCCGGGAATGGTAGGACATCGTATTTTTATCGGTCGAATCCAGCGACCAGAACTTCGCGGTTGTAAGCGGCAACCACTTCCCCCCGGTTGACCATGCCGATTACCCGTTTGGGATCGTCCCGGCGGACTACGGGAAGTTGTTCCACATCAAGTTTCGCGAACAACTCCATAGCCTGGTTGAGGTTATTTTCCGGCGTGAGAGTCATCACTGACTTGACTTTCAAATCGTTGGCGACTACCAGGTCGCCCAGGTTTTCTTCAAAAATCATTTCTCGAATCATGTGGAACGACAAAATGCCAGACATCTCTCCCTGGTTGTTTACCACGGGAAAATAAAAGTTCTTGGAATATGAAATAGTTTCCAGGATTTTCCTGAAAGGCATAGCTTCGGGAATCGTCGTTACATCTCGACTTAAAACATCACTGACTTTTATGGCGTTGAGAATGGAAACCTCCCGGCCGTGTTGGATGTTGATTCCTTCCTTCAGCAGTTTCTGAATATAAATGGAGTTTTTGTCGAAGTTGCGAAAGGTATAGGCCGAAACGATGCAGGTGATCATGATCGGCAAAATGATGGTGTAATCGTTGGTCAACTCAAACAACATCAGAATATTGGTCAAAGGAGCTTGCATTACAGCTCCTGCTACGGCACCCATTCCTACTAGTGCATAGGTCTCGGGAGATGCAGTAAAGCCCGGATTGATCGCATGCACCAGGGTTCCATAGGCGGCACCCAGCATGGCACCAATGAACAGGGAAGGAGCGAATATTCCGCCGAGCCCTCCCGAACCCAGTGTTACGGATGTGCTGATGATTTTCAAAAAAATCAGCATGAATGCCAGTCCCCAGAAGATGTCCCCAGCCAGGGCCTGTTCCATGAAGTCGTAGCCGTTTCCCAGAATCGCCGGAGATAATAGTGCGATGAATCCAACGATCAGACCTCCGAGAGCAGGTTTCAAAGGTTTTGGGAGATTAATCTTCTCGTCAAAAATTTCATGCACCTTGAAATAGCAGAATGTGAATAATTTTGAAACCACTCCGCACAGGATCCCGAGGAACAAATAAAAAATGATTTCCGAGTAGCTGACCAATTCATGAACCGGTACATGGAAAGTGATTTCGTTGCCCTCAAGGGCTCGGCCAGTGGCCGTGCCAATCACCGAGGCGACCACGATGGGACTAAACGTATGGATGGTGAAGTCAGTGAGGATGATCTCCAGAGCGAACAGGACCCCCGCCAAAGGAGCATTGAAGGATGCGGCAATTCCTGCCGCCGCTCCACAGCCGACTAAAATCTGCACCCTTTCATGGGAAAGATGAAATAAGTTGCCCAGAGCCGAACCAACCGCCGAGCCGATCTGAACGGTAGGGCCTTCTCGTCCCGCTGAACCGCCGGACCCAATGGTAAGTGCCGATGTGGTGGAACAAGTCAGCAAGGTGCGTTTGCGAATCTTTCCCGCTTTCAGGGCGACCGCGTGCATGACCCGATGTACTCCATTTTCCTTAACGGCATCGGGGAAAAAATGGCAGATGGCACCGGTAATGATGCCACCGATCATTGGCATGAGTGGTAACAGCAGAGGAACCGTAGAGCCGGTTATTCCAATCCAGGACAGTCCCTCAGGAGAAAAAACAACCCCAAAAAATCCGATCAGCCAGCGAAACAGGGTCGATGCCAGCCCTGCCAGAAATCCGATCACTGCTGCCAGCAGTAACATGTTGTGGTCCTGCATCAAGAGGACTTTGATCTTCTCACGGAGATTTTCGAGTGCAGTCTGCATGGGCTTAAAAAGTAGAGGGTATAAGAGCATCTCTAAAAAGTTCTTTCGCCCGTGAGCGGCCCTTATAATTTTGGGCACGAATAGTAATCCAAAAGGCCAGCGAGTTGGCCGTAGAGAAAATGTCCGACGAGTAGTGATACTCTAAAACCAACCATTATAATGAAAGAAGCCATTGAGTACCAGAAGCTAATTATGCTGTATAAAAATGGAACGATTTTTCAGCATATGCTATGCTTCGGGTCGAATTAATTTATGTATGGAGAATATCCATGGTGCAGAAGACAGACGGGGTAATCATCGCTCCCTCCATCCTTTCCGCAGATTTTTCCCGGCTGGGGGATGAGGTCAAGGCGGTAGAACAGGC
>DODH01000024.1:0-174 GCA_003545625.1 Nitrospina sp. | reverse complement strand
GGATGTTATGGATGGCCATTTTGTCCCCAACATCACTATTGGCCCAGCGGTGGTGGAATCCATCCGAAAAGTGACCGAACTACCATTGGATGTGCATTTGATGATCGAAAACGCCGACAACTATATTGGCGAATTCATATCCGCCGGCTCTGATATCATCACTGTTCATGCTGA
>DODH01000285.1:7093-7299 GCA_003545625.1 Nitrospina sp. | reverse complement strand
TTCGTGGATTATTACAACAACCATAGATACCACGAATCCTTAAACAACGTGACTCCGGCTGATGTTTACTTTGGCCGAAACCGTGAAATATTAACCAAAAGAGATCAGATAAAAAGAAAAACCCTCGCTTTGAGAAGAAAACAAAACCTCAATACCAGGGTCGCTTAACTTGAACTTGAATAATATTTATCAAAGGACTATAAATC
>DODH01000285.1:0-6722 GCA_003545625.1 Nitrospina sp. | reverse complement strand
ACAGATTCGTTTGACGACATACAGGTAAAAAAATTCAAGCTGAATCAGTAACAAAGGTGTTCAAAAAGTATTGAAAACATTGTGTTTATTTATAAGGCGGAGCCGTTGGAGGGGTGAGCGAATGGAAAGAATTCGATAAAGGTTGAAAACTACTGAAAAAAACAAACTATACGTCCAGATCCTGAACGAACACTGCTCTTTCCTTTATGAATTTGAAGCGTGATTCCGCATTTTTGCCCATTAACTGGTTGACAGTTTTACTGGCCCGCTCGGCAGAATCCAGTGTGACACGAATCAGGGACCGGGATTTTTTACTCATAGTGGTTTCTTTTAGGTCCGAGGCGGGCATCTCTCCCAATCCTTTAAAACGGCCTATTTCGTGAGCGGTACCGTTTAATCCCTCGATGATTTCATCTTTTTCCTCATCGCTTAATGCGTAAAATATTTTTTTGCCGGCATCAATGCGATATAAAGGCGGCTGGGCGATGAAAAGATGTCCTTCTTCGATAATTTTCGGCAAGTATCGATAGAAAAAGGTAAGAAGCAGGGTGCAAATATGGGCTCCATCAACATCCGCGTCAGTCATGATGATAATTTTTCCGTACCGAAGTTTACTGTAATCGAATTTATTTTCAATACCTGTTCCACAGGCAGAAATGAGGTTTTGAATTTCAGTATTGGCCAGAATCTTGGACATGGTTGCGGTTTCAACATTGAGTATTTTTCCGCGAATGGGAAGGATTGCCTGGGTTTTTCGATCCCGTGCCTGTTTGCTGGAACCGCCTGCAGAGTCTCCTTCGCAAATAAAGAGCTCGGCCTGGTCCTTATCTGTTGTGGCGCAGTCGGCAAGTTTTCCTGGGAGATTGAGCCGGTGCGAGATATTGGTTTTTCGTTGAACCGCTTCTTTGGCTTGACGTGAAGCGATGCGGGCCTGGGCAGAAAGAATGATGCGGCTGGCAAGGGTGTTTCCCAAGGTCTGATTTTCATTTAAATAATGTTCGAGGGTATGATTGATCACCGCTTCTACTTGAGAGGTGATTTCCGAATTCAGTCGCCCCTTGGTTTGTCCTTGAAATTCAACATCGCCCTGAAGATAAATATTGATAATGGCAACCAGACCCTCCCGGACGTCATCGCCGGTGATTCCGGTTATGTCTTTGGGCAGCAGTTTACGCCTGTCGATATAGGCCCGAATTGCTTTGGTGATGCCGTTTCGAAATCCGTTTTCATGGGTGCCTCCGTCAACAGTGCGAATAGAGTTGGCGAAGGACAGAATCTGGGTGTCGGTATTTGGGGTCCAGAGAAACGCGGCCTCCAACCGCAAAGAGTTGTCTTCTTTTTCTACATAAAAAGGCTTGTCCATCAAAGTAGTTTTCTGACCAACAATCTTTTTGATGTAGTCTTGAATCCCTCCCGGATAGTGAAATATGTGCTTATTTCCATTTTCACTGACGATTATTTTGAGGCCTTTGTTGAGGAAGGCTTTAGATTCGGCCCGTTCCAAAATAAGCTTGGGATTGAATTCCGTTTTCGGGAAAATTTTGCCGTCAGGCTTGAAATAAACAGTGGTGCCATAAATCCGGGCGGGTTTTCCCTTTTTAAGCTTTGTAGTGGGCTTGCCTCTTGAATAAGTCTGAGTCCATTCAAATCCGTCTCGGCGGGAAGTTGCAACAAGTTTTTCTGATAGGGCGCACACCACAGCCATTCCGACCCCATGCAGGCCACCGGATACTTTATAGTTGTCCTGGCTAAACTTTCCCCCTGAGTGCAGGGTGGTAAACAGGATTTCCATAGCGCTCTTTTTAGTATTGCGATAAAGGTCTACAGGAATTCCTCGCCCATTATCCTTGATAGTGACGCTATGATCTTTACCCAAGGTCACTTCAATGGTGTCGCAATGCTCGTTGAGCGCTTCATCCACGCAGTTATCCAGAATTTCCCAAAGCAAATGATGCAGGCCAGTGGAAGATGTGGAGCCAATGTACATTCCTGGACGTTTGCGAACCGGGTCGAGTCCTTCCAGGACTTGGATATCTTCAGATCTATATTTTGACATGGTATTTATTTTATTTTAAGAATGGTTTTACGTTTGGAAACGATAACACCCTGGCTACCGCGGTTACAGAGGCGGACACTTTTCACGGTGATTACCTTGTCATTTCCGGAGTCGAACACAAGTACGATTTTATCCTTAAGGTCGACGAATTTAAACCCGGCCAACCTGCTTTCTCCCGGTTTCATAAGGGTGACCCCTTTACCCGATCCGGTCAGTTGGGTTATTTGGTCCGTGGCGATGACCACTGCTTTCCCTTTTTCTGTGGCCAGAAAAACATGACCATGCGTTACCGGAGCGAAACCGATCATGCGGTCATCATTTTTCAAATTCATGATCTTTCTTCCAGAACGAGTGGTCTCGGCCAGGTTGGATAACGGAAAACGAAAACCAAACCCATTGGCGCTGACAACCAGGAATTCAGTATTGTTTTCTCCCGGTGTGTCACTTTTGAGGAAGTCCATTGAGGCTTGGCCTTCAGATGGGGTGTCCAGGCCCTCATCTGGAGCAGATAGCGTGAGCATGCCGAGCACCTTTTCGCCATCAGCAAAATTGAACAAGCTTTGAATGGGTTCACCAAATCCACCTCTTGTATAGGACAGGTTGTAGACCTTGGATACATAGACGACACCCAACGAGGTGAAAAGAGCGATTAGATTCCGCGTATTGGTTTGAAGGATACCGAGCAATTGATCGTTTTCCTTAAATTTAAGTGCGGAAGGATCGCCCAGGTTTTTTAATTTCCGGATCCACCCATTCTGGCTGATAATGATATGTACATCTTCGTGCTCGATAAAGTCTTCCGCGTTATACTCAATACTCTCGATGGTTTTTATCTGGGTGCGGCGTTTGTCCCCGTGTTTTTCCTTGATTTCCTTGAGTTCTTCCCGCACCTCTGTCCAGATTTTTTTGGGTGACGCGAGAATGGATTTGATTTTTTTTTGTTCCTTGAGCTTTTCTTTTTGCTCTTGCAGAATCTTCTCCATTTCCATACCGACCAATCGATAGAGTGGGATTTCCAGGATCGCGTTGGTTTGCTCGTCGTCAAGTTTGAAATACTTTTGCAGTTTTTCGTGCGCTTCTTTTCGGGATTTAGACGCCCGTATCAACTTTAAGGCTTTATCCAGGTCGTTAAAAATTGCTGCGAATCCAGCAAGGATGTGCAGGCGTTTTTGAAGAAGAGCCAGTTCATAATTCAACCGGCGTGTAACCACCTGTTTGCGAAATTCCAGGAAGTGCTGGCAAATTTCCAAAAGGGATAAGCGGTCGGGCTCCCCATTTGGTTTGAGACAGTTGAAATTAAGTTGGAAATTATTTTCCAGTTCCGTGTGCTTGAAAAGATAGCTCATCAGTTTGTTCTCATCGGCAGTACTTTTGAACTCAAGGACCACTCGAATATTCTCATCGCTCTCATCCCGCACATCGGTCAGGGGAGGAAGTTTTTTGGCGATGATGATTTCAGCGATCTTTTCTATCATCCGGGCTTTATTGACGCTATATGGAATTTCCGTGATGATGATCTGCTTTTTGCCCCGAGGCAGGGATTCAAGTTTCCACCGCCCCCTGATTTTTACCGCACCTAAACCGGATTCATAAGTTTTCCGCAATTCCAGTTTGCTGTTGAGAATGATTCCTCTCGTGGGGAAATCGGGGCCCTTTATGTATTTCATTAGACTAGCCACCGTCTGCTTGGGAGAGTCGATCAATGAAATTAAAGCGGACATGACTTCTTCCAGATTATGGCTGGGAAAAGAGCAGGCCATTCCCACCGCAATGCCAGAGGAGCCGTTAACCAGTAAATTTGGAACGCGGGAAGGTAACACCACGGGTTCTTTCAGGGTGTTGTCATAATTAGCGCGAAAATCGACAGTATCTTTTTTTATATCGCGCAATAAATAAGAGGTGATAGGCGTTAAGCGGCCCTCTGTATACCGGTAGGCAGCCGGGGAATCTCCATCCAGAGAACCAAAATTCCCTTTTCCGTCAACAAGGGGATAACGCATGGAAAAATCCTGTGCCATACGTACCATCGATTCATAGGTAGATGCGTCTCCATGAGGGTGGTATTTACCGAGCACCTCACCGATGATCTTGGCAGATTTGACATGTTTGCTAGCGGAACTCATTCCCATACTTTCCATGGCAAACAGGATTCTGCGATGTATCGGTTTCAAACCATCGCGCACATCAGGAAGTGAACGGGAGACGATGGTCGAAAGTGCGTAGGTCAGAAATCTTCTTTCGAGTTCGTCCGTTAAGTCGGAGGTTTTTTCCTGCCCCATAAGGGTGATACCGGGTTATTGTTTAAGAAAAGATGAGTTGTCCAGCTTGACGTTTGGGGTCTGCGGTCTTATCTAGTTGCTAGATCAGAAATCTTAGATTCTGATTGAGAGATTTTCGATTTACGAAGCAAATTCAATGATTTATGGCTTCTTTCCTTTGCAAGCATTTTATTTTCATTATTTAGTATGTGTCCACATATTGTGGGCCTAAATTATTTATATACAATATGCGGAGCTATAAAGCAAGTGGAATCAAGGGTTAACAAAGGCCTCTCCATAGTTAGTCGCCGAAATGCCTAAAACAGTCAACTTCAGCGAGTTAAAATCTTTTTAAAGGAGATGCCATCCTAACTGTGTCTGGCGGGAAATTTTGCAGGTCTTTTTCTGCCGTCTCACTAATTATAGAAATTCGGTAACTTTACCGATTGGGTAATTTTTTAGCTTAAGGAGTTATTTATGTCCGATCCCAAGCTGCAAGAAAAAATAATGGATGCGCTGAAGACGGTTCAAGACCCTGACTTGCATAAAGACATTGTCAGTCTTGGGTTTGTCAAGAATTTGAATATAGATGGTGGAAACGTCAAGTTTGATGTTGAACTGACTACACCCGCCTGTCCGGTGAAAGAACAGTTACGTACGGAATGTGAAACAAAAGTCAAAGCTATTGACGGGGTTGAACAGGTTGATGTGAATATGACCGCGGTTGTTCGATCTACTGAACATTCGCAACCGGTTTTGCCTGGAGTGAAAAATATTATTGCTGTGGCGAGCGGGAAGGGTGGTGTAGGAAAATCCACAGTCAGCACTAACCTGGCCATTGCATTATCCTTAACAGGGGCTCATGTTGGCTTGATGGATGCGGACATTTATGGTCCCAGCATACCGCAGATGATGGGTATTCCTATCTCTCCGCCAAAAGTAGGTTCAGAAAACAAATTTTTCCCGCATGAAAAATATGGATTGAAGGTGGTTTCCGCCGCATTCTTAACTAAACAAGGGCAACCCCTGATGCTTCGTGGACCCATGTTGGGTGGCATCATTCAACAATTTTTGCAAAACGTGGAGTGGGGCGAGTTGGATTATCTGATCATCGACCTGCCTCCGGGTACCGGCGATGTGCAGTTGACCCTGACTCAAAAGGCGCCCCTTTCCGGCGCGGTGGTCGTGACCACTCCTCAGGAAATCAGCCTTATTGATGCAGATAAAGGCGTGAAAATGTTTCAGCAGGTCAAAGTTCCTCTTCTCGGTATTGTTGAGAACATGAGCTATTTTGTCTGTGATGGTTGCGATAAGAAACACTATATCTTCAGTCAGGGCGGCGGCAAAACCCTGGCCGATAGATTTAACATTCCTCTTCTTGGCGAAGTGCCTATTATCGAAGAGGTTGTGGAGGGGGGCGACTCTGGTATTCCTGTAGTCATGGCTCATCCCGAGTCTCCTGCTAGTCAGGCATATAAGGCTTTAGCCGGGCAGGTGGCGGCGCAACTCAGTATCAATCAAGCCAATAGCGGTGAAAAAGTTTCCGCCGACTTTGAACTATCCTGGAAATCTTGAAACGAATTGAAAAAAAATCATGACGGCTCTTGCACCAAAGAGTATCAAACAGATTAACGAGTTGACTCTAGGCATTACTTGGAGCGATGGACACGACTCAACTTATTCGGTTAAAAATTTACGGGAAAACTGCCCGTGCGCGCATTGCATTGATGAATGGAGTGGCAAAAAAATGATTGCTCCAGGTTCCATAACCGATGATATCCGCCCTCAAAACCTTAAGGCAGTTGGACTTTATGCTATTCAGTTTTATTGGAATGATGGGCACGATACAGGGCTTTATACTCACGAACTCCTGCGGCAACTTTGCGAGTGTTCGGCCTGCAAAAACAAAGAAAACTAGGTTCTAATTCATTGATTTTTGTGACATAATCGGGACTTGAATGAAACAGAATTGCAATGTGGGTTTGTTAGTATCAAGATGGATGGATGTCCCTCTGTTGTTACCTCCCCCCTTTCTAAAAAATAGCGGAGGGATTTCCAGACAAAGTACGTTTGTCAAGGACACCAAAATAAATTCGAGCGCTTGAGAATACAGGCTTAGGTGCTCCAACCCGAACGGGAGTAGCGGTCAAGCTGCTCCCGTTTTTTTTGTCCTCCTCATTGTATTTCTTTCCCCTCTTCAATAGGGACCCAAGCCCGATGAGTTGAGGGGTTGGGCAAGGGAGGGTTGGATGATGAATCCCGTCAGAAACATCCACACCCTGGCCATCACTGGAGCAGTGTCCCTCATGAGGTGTAG
Organism: Nitrospina sp.; assembly: GCA_003545625.1. The sequence goes on along the minus strand of DODH01000285.1, from coordinate 91 downwards.
TTGGCTCAACGAGTAAAGTACTGGCAGACCAACCCCCTCCGGCCCCCCCAGGGGGAGTTATTAATGTATTGCGCCTGAGAGGGTGCAGATA
>DODH01000027.1:1722-7329 GCA_003545625.1 Nitrospina sp. | reverse complement strand
ATCGAACAAGCCGGTGAAAACACAGAGTTGGGGCAATATTTAAAGCAGTTCAAGGGGCAGCACCCTTTTTCATTAAAGACGGTAGTAGAACATATCCATCAGGGAGAAGGGGCCTTGGATCAAAAAGAAACCCTGTTTTTGATGATGGATCAAGTTGTAAAGGAGAATATTTGATCATGGCTGAAAACATATTAATTCTCAGCATGACCCGAATGGGAGATATGATTCAGACAACGCCACTGATCAGTGGATTGAAAGAAAAATATCCCACCGCAAAAATTACTCTTCTGGTTACCAGTGATTTTGCCAGTGCTGTACCGTTGATACCGGATGTGGATGAATCCATCATCCTGAACTTAAGGCAGTTTGATAAACAGGAAAACTGGGAAGATCTTTCCTGGGTGAAAATATACCGTTACCTCGAAAAGTCTGTGGAGGATATCAAGAGCAGAAATTTTGATTTGCTTGTGAACTTGAGTCATTCAAAATTTAGCGCCCTCATGGTGCGTTACCTGGGTATCAAAAATATCGTTGGCTTTTATTGCAATGATTTTGGCAATCGCATGACAGGGCACCCCTGGATGCAGTATTTCAGTGTCGAAGTTTTTAATCGTAAATATAATGAGTTCAACCTTGTTGAAATATTTTCCAGGAGCGGCGGAGTCGATGTGAGAGGTCGTGCTATTGAAGTGGTGCGGTCTCAAAATCAATTATCAGTCGATACTTTAATGTCCTTTGATGAGGAGGATATAGTGATTGGCTTCCAGGCGGGGTCCAGCCTGGAGGGCCGACGGTGGCCGGCTCGGTCTTTTGCAGACTTGGCAGACATGCTGATTGAAAATTTGAATGCTAGAATCATAATATTTGGTGTGCAGTCGGAAAATAAGGTGGCTGAAGAAATTAAAAGCCTGGCTAAAAATAAAGATAGAATATTAAACCTTGCCGGTAAAACCAGTCTCAGTGAATTGTCTCAATTGCTGGAGAAATGTAAATATTTAGTCACTAATGATACGGGAACGATGCACTTGGCCGCGGCGCTGGGAACAAAAATTGTGGGGCTCTTTTTTGCTCATGCACATCCTTATGAAACTGCCCCGTTTTCTCCAGGGCATTTGATTTTTCAGGCAAGAATTTCCTGCGCGCCTTGCAGTTATGGTGTGCATTGCAATAACATAGTTTGCATTGATAAAGTGCGCCCGCAACATCTTTTGTCAGCGATTGAAAATCATATAAAAACCAAAACCTGGCTTCTTCCAGAACGAATTACCCAAGGCTCTGAGTTAAGTGTTTTTGAAACAGTTTTTGATTTTGATATGAATTTTAAATTGAGGCCTCTCGTAAAGGTTGGGCTTGATATGGATGATATGTTTCGGACCGCTTATACGCTTTTATGGCGGGAGCGTCTTGAAGAAAAAAAGGATGCTGGAAAATTTAAATTTCTGATAAACGGAGTTAGTGAACATCTGACACGAGATTATGATTGCTCTACCATCGAATTGATTGATGAACAATTGCAGAAAAAATATTTAATATTGGAAGACATCATAAAACTTGGCAATACAGGGAAGAGGATGTGTGGGAATATCATTAGAGGGGTGTCGGGCGGAAAGGGCAATTCCAATAAAATCGCTCAATTTGGTGAGGATATTTCGTGCATCGATGAAAAGATTGAAGTATTAGGACTCAGTAATCCAGAAGTGCGACCTCTTGCCGATATGTTCAGCAAAAGAAAAGAAAACCTGGTAGGTGATAATGTATGCTTTTTGGCAATTGAAACACGAAAGAGCTATATCGACTTGATCACCGAATGTGACAAACTGAAGGAAATTTTAAAAAGCTGTGTGAAAAAGTTGTCCGATTCTCGATCAGGCTATATTTCGCACAACTCCATCAATGTGGCGGTTCCAGGTAGGTAGGAAGCCATATCCTCTTTTGCCTTTCCTTTTAAAAATCCCTGAAGGAACTCCAGAGCAGCTCCACCACCAGTGGATACGAAGAAATTAGTGGCAAAATAATTCCACAATTGATAAGAATCATTTTCAAGGAAGTCGATGGATATCTGATTTCGGTTAATGTTTGAGGGGAATTGTTTTTCAATTTGCGCTTTGATGATTTTTTTCAATTCGGTTATCCCTATTTTGTTCAGCATTGCAGCAGAGTCTCCCCCACCTATAACTACAGAGAGTTTGGGGTTTGTCAGGGCCATTTGAAAAAGCAACTTGGCCAACTCCAGGGATCCTTCCGCGTAATAGCTACTTGCGGGGTGATCGTAGGCTCCCAGAGGTCCGTTCCAAAATACATTTTCGATATCTTTAAAAATTTCTTCAAATTGGTTTATCGTCTTCTCACCTAAATCCAACTGGAGTTCTTTGGAAAAATCAGGAGAAGTTTTGTTTTCAAAAGAGGTGCTCTGATAATCTGTAACAACTTTGTAATCTTCAGGAAGGTACAGGTTCACCTTGTTGGCTTCTGCAAGTTCAATGATTTTTTCGGCTAGATTGATTTCGTGCAGGAGTTCATTATTTTTGGCTTCTACCTGGCTTTGTAATTTTGCAGGCAAGGTATCCTTCTGGAAAGGTTGTAATAGCTCCTTTTGCTGCTGAGCCAGAAGAAAAGCGTTGGCCATTTTGCCACCGATTAAAATGCTTTTGACTCCGGTCGAAACAAACTGTTTTAAAATTTCAATTTTGTCAGATATTTTAGCCCCTCCGGTTACAACCATGGTTTTTTTAGGTTGGGATAAAATTTTGCCGGCAAATTTTCCGAGGCGGTAAATTTCTTCATAGAGAAGAACACCAGAAACCACTAATTTTCCCTCTTGCCGCATTAATTGGGGCAAAAGTTTGATGCTTTTGGTTATGCGATGACTGCAACCGAAAGCACAGTTTATATAGACATCAGCAACGTCTGCCAATTTGGCGATGAATTCGATGCGGTACAGGTCCGTATTCTTCGGATCCAAAAGATAACGCAAATTGGGAAGAAACTTGATCCCTCCCGGCGGTAGACGCTTGTGTGAAACGATATCCAAAGAATGTTGCATATGGGAATCAATCGTTTCTGGCGGGAATATGGTGTAAGTATCCCCATAAATTCTTCGGATCAAAGTATCGAAATGAGAGGAGATAAACTGAATGTTGAAGATGCCATCCCAGCCGGTTTGGTCTTTCGTTTTATGAGGCCGACCAAGGTGTGAACCGATAATGATTCGGCAATCTCCATCCGTCAACTCGTGGATCTTTCTGAATGTTAGATCCAGAAAACGTCGGATTCGGGTGTCGTCTGCGACTCGATACAATCCTTTTGGGGTGGATCGCAAGGGGACGTTAAAATCACACCGGATAAAAATAGTTTTACCCCTTAAATCATCCGGTTTCAGTTCCCCTAATTGGGTCATTCCTATTGAATTACTGGAGTTTGAGCTGGCCATCTTGATTTCCTACTGTATTGAGTCGCGGATCAACAAAAATCGGCTGTTTTTGCTAATAAATCCTAACAATCCGGCTAAAAGTCTTAACGGGATTATTGGTTAATTCAACAAGAAAGTTTTCCTTCTTTTTGATAAGAATGGTATGATTGAGCCCAGTACTATTTGAACCCTGACTTGAATATACTAATTTATGCCAGAATATACTGGCTTTATTTATAAATGAGTTTAGATCGTTTCCCTTTTGTAGAAGAGTACGTACCATCAAAATAATTTATGGTTTTTGTCGAAATTAAAAAGTAAATTAAATAACATTTTTATAGGCTTTCCGACAGGAAAAACCAATCCTAAAACACAGATTTCTTCTTTCCTCACCAAAATCGTTATACTGTGATCCCGACCGGCAGAAAAATTAAATTGATATTTAATTATTTGAATTATAAAGGTTAATTCCAAATATATCAACCTTTTGAGTATTTTGCCGGTTTTGAAGCCCGCCCTTGGTGTTGATCTGCAAAGAAGAGTCAGGAAGAATTTCTAATGAGAAGAACTAAAACAAGCAAAAAAGTAATGTTAATCAATGCCCAGCATCCTGAAGAATGCAGGGTAGTTGTTCTGGATAATAATATCATCCAGGACTACATCGTGGAACATTCCTCTCGAGAACAAATTAAGGGAAATGTTTATTTGGCAGTGATCAACCGGGTCGAGCCTTCCATTGAAGCGGCTTTTGTCGATTTTGGTGGAAAAAAGTATGGTTTTTTGCCTTTCAAGGATGTTTTGAGAGAATCTTACATCCATACTGGAGAGAAAAAAGCGAAAGTAAGAATTCAGGATGTTCTGATTCGTGGCCAGCGCATTTTGGTTCAGGTGGCAAAAGAGAGCCGGGATGCCAAGGGGCCCTCACTGACCAATGCGTTGAGTTTGGCTGGGAGGTTTCTGGTTTTGATGCAGGGACAAGGAAGTGCAGTTTCGCGAAAAATTGAGGATGAGAGTGAGAGAAAAAAGCTCAAGGACATTGTCGCGGGTTTTAATTTGCCGGAAAACCTGGGGCTGATTATTCGTACTGCTGGTTTAGGGCAGACCAAGGTTGAACTGCAGAAAGATATGCAGATGTTACTGAAGATTTGGGAAAAAATTGAAGACGGGAAGAAAAATGAATCTACAACGGCGCCATTTTTAATTCATCAGGAGCCGGATTTAGTTGTCAGGACGGTCCGTGACCATTTCAACAGTGATACTTCCCAAATCATTGTGGACAACTCAGATGCATACAAATCTTTAAAAGATTTTGTAAAGATGGTTATGCCCCGTAACCGAAATCTGGTCAAATTATATAAGGAAACCAAACCCCTTTTCTCTGAATACCATGTCGAAGAACAGATTGAATCGATCTACCAGCGTAAGGTTTTATTGCCTTCTGGAGGTTCCATTGTGATCGATGTTGGCGAGGCAATGGTTTCTATTGACGTCAACTCCGGCAAAACCAAAGGAGGACTGGACCTGGAAGAAACAGCGGTGACGACTAATCTCGAGGCGGCCAAGGAAGTTGCCCGGCAACTCAGGTTGCGGGACTTGGGTGGACTGATTGTCATTGATTTTATCGATATGTACCAGAAAAGGAACAAGACCGCTGTGGAAAAGGAGGTTAAACAATCGTGCAAAACTGATAAGGCACGAATCAATCTTGCCAGAATTTCGAAATTTGGTCTGCTCGAAATGTCGCGGCAACGGATATCCCCACCGGTCAAGGAAGGAGTTTTTACACAATGCGAACATTGTGCGGGATCGGGGTTGGTACGATCAATGGACTCCATAATCCTGAATGTCTTACGGAAAATTCACGAGACAATTGCGAAAGAAAAAGTAAAAATACTTTCTCTGGAAGTGTCTCCAGAAGTTTCTAATTATTTCCTGAATAATAAATTAAATATTCTGGCTGAGTTGAAAACGAAGCATTTGGTAGATTTTCGATTCCAGATTAAACAGGGCTTATCTTATGAAGATTTTAAATATACGGTATCTGAAGAATGGGAAAGTGAGAGCGTCCAGGAGGCGAAATCTCCTGAAAAAGCATCTTCCAAGCCTAGGAGAACGGTAAAACCCGCAATTAAGGCTGAAGAGGACGCGGTAAAATCCAAAATTAAAGTTGACGGGGAAGATACGGAGAAGAAGGAACC
>DODH01000027.1:0-1316 GCA_003545625.1 Nitrospina sp. | reverse complement strand
CCGGCGCCCCAGTCATACTTCAAAGAGGGAAGAGGGGACACCCGTTGATAATGCTACTCCCGAACCTAAAGATAAGACAACCTTGGAGAATAATGAGTTTTCTAAAGATAATAGTTCCGGAGATATCAATTCGCCAATGCCCCCCATGCCGAGGCCTTTTATACGGGAAGGCCAGAATTTGAGCGGGGAACAACCACCTGTATCTAATGAACCGGCTTCTCCGGCCGATGGGACGACAGGGGATTAAAACATCACCCGACTTACCCCTTCGGGGTATGCGTGATATTTAACCTTAGCTTTGTGCCCCGAAGGAAATAGTTATTGCACCTTGGGTCCAGCGTCACGCTGGCCACGTCTAGTGGCGGATTTGGCGCAACGAAAACCGGTGTCCCAAAATCGCATTTCAGGAGGGGAAAAATTTCGGTAGGGTAGCATTGCGAACTGTTGCAGAAATCCGTGTTCGCGTTTATGAATGGAGCCACCACGGGTTACCTTAAACTTTTTCCCATAATTTTTGTCCTGAAGGACGGATTCGGGGTAGGGTTGGTACCAGCTTGACGTCCATTCCGAAACATTCCCGTTCATTCCCCATATGCTATAACTGCTGACATCTCCCTTCAGGGCATTCACGGGTTGCACTTGTTTGCCGAAATTAGCAGTGCCCTTTTCGAAATCGTTGCCCCATACAAAGAGCCTGTTGTCACTACCGCGGGCCGCCTTTTCCCATTCATATTCCATCGGCAGGCGTTTTCCAATCCAATGGCAATAGGCATCGGCTTCATACCAACTAACTCCTCTGACGGGTAGATGCATTTGCCGAATGGGATATTGGGCCTGAGGCTTGAACTTCATGAACTCTTCATAGGTTACTTCAAATTGATCTATGTAGAAGGCTTCTAAGAAATACTGTTGTTCCGGCTGGGCGTTGAGGGCGGATGTTTTTTCCGACATGAATTGCAGGATAGTGCTTTGAGGATTCAGGCCCAGCGTGAACTTGCCTTCAGGGATAAGCATCATTTGTTTCTCGCCTTCGCAAGAAACAAGAAAAATTAAAGTGAGTGCGATGAGGACTAGTCTATTCAATTATTTTTTCTGGAGATTGGATATTCTTGGTTAAATAGGTGTCCGGAGGTACAAATGTGTTGGAACCTGGCTCAGTCAATATATATTCAATCGTGAGGCAAGCCGCTTCCTCACGGGTACACAGCATGGAACGGCAGGTATCTTCTGTTTGGGCGCAATAGTAGTTTAGGATCCTCATTTTCATGAAGATGCCATTGTTTAATTTTAAAGCATAAACATTTCTCTTGGATTCG
>DODH01000306.1 GCA_003545625.1 Nitrospina sp. | reverse complement strand
GGCCACACCCGTTCCCATTCCGAACACGGAAGTTAAGCCTTTCAGCGCCGATGGTACTGCATGGGCAGCCGTGTGGGAGAGTAGGACGAGGCCGGGTTTTTATTGAAACGCCTCCAGCAAAAGCTGGGGGCGTTTTTTTTGTCCTGCCCTCCCCTTATTCCAAATTTTCCTTTTCTCCTCATCCCCCACCCCCTGGATTTATGTTTTGATCCCTACAGAAAACTGACCTGAATCCCCTCTAAAAGGGCCGGTTACAACCCTAGGAAATATTAAGGATATCAACGCTTTTTCATTGACAAAAACTACCCGCTTGGTTACTATCGCCCTTCTATTTAACCCAGTTTCACTCCTTGCCTTTGAGTTCAGTAAGCTATTTGTTTTTGGGGGTTTAGGGTTGACTTGGAGGAGAGAGTTCTTATCGTCTGAAAAAAATTTATGTGTCAGCAGATCGGTCTCAGTTAACCGCATTTCTTAAAAACGCCAAACCGTTTTAGAACGCATATGCTTGAACAATACATAGGCGCCACCATCATGTTGCTCCTTTGCCTCGGCATTGCCGTTGGCATGGTCGTGATGACTACTTTTTTGGGACCCAAAAGGCACTTCGCCGACAAAATGGAGCCCTTCGAATGTGGCGAAAGCCAGTTGGTTTCCCCGCACCAACGTTTCTCCGTCAAGTTTTACCTTGTGGCGGTTTTATTTGTCCTGTTCGATATTGAAGCTATTTTCTTTTTCCCCTGGGCTATTCTGTTCAGGCGATTGGGAATGTACGGCTTTATTGAAATGCTTTTGTTCATTCTCATCCTCGGCGTTGGCCTTTTGTATGTCTGGAAACGCGGCGGACTGGATTGGGAATAGCCCTCTGACAGGCCAAGAGAATGTTTGCCCCAGATAAAGGTGTAGGATTATAACGATGTCTGAAAAAAAAATCATTGAACGCATCAAGGAACATTTCAGTTCCCTGGTGATTGACAGCCACGACTTTCGCGATGATCAAACTGTCACCGTGAAAAAAACCTGTGGCAACGAATTCTTCAAGTTCCTGCGTGATGATGCAGAACTGGCGTTCAATTTTTTAATGGACATTACAGCAGTCGATTATCTCTCAAAAAAGGATGAGCGGTTTGAGGTGGTTTACCATTTCTATTCCCTCAAGCATAATCACCGTCTACGGATAAAAATTCCTGTATCGCTGGAAGACTGCATTGCCGACTCAATAACAGCTTTATGGAAAACGGCAAACTGGTATGAGCGCGAAATCTGGGACATGTATGGCATCAAGTTTCGCGACCATCCCAACTTAAGACGAATTCTGCTTTACGAAGAGTTCAAGGGACATCCTTTGCGTAAGGATTATCCTATCAACAAACGGCAACCCCTGATCGGGCCGCTGAATTAAGGAAAGACCATGTGGGTTGATTTAATCATTACGCTGGTTAAAATCTTTTTCATCCTTGCAATCACCGTTGGTTTTTTTGCCCCCGTCCTGACCTGGGTAGAGCGAAAGCAGAGTGCGCTCATGCAGGATCGCATCGGGGCCAACCGTGCCGACATCATGGGGTTTACCGTATTGGGCCTGTTCCATATCATTGCCGATGCGTTGAAAATGTTTACTAAAGAAGATTTTATACCGGATGGGGCCAACAAGGTTCTTCATACTATAGCCCCGATCATAGCTCTGGTTCCCGCCCTTCTGACTTTTGCGGTCGTGCCGTTTGGCGGGCAGTACACGCTCTTCGATAAAGAAGTCAATCTGGTAATTTCGGATTTGGATGTCGGCCTTCTTTTCGTATTCGCCATTGCATCTCTGGCGACCTACGGCTATGTCATCGCCGGCTGGAGTTCCAACAACAACTGGTCGCTCCTGGGTGCAATGCGGACCGCATCGCAGATGATTTCTTATGAAGTCACTATGGGACTCACCATTATCGGCGTATTGATGGTTTATGGAACCATGAGGCTCACCGAAATCGGTGCCGCACAGGAAGATTTCCTGCGATGGGGATTTTTTCTTCAGCCGCTCGGGTTCATCATGTTTTTTACTGCTTCCATTGCTGAGAACAAACGCATCCCGTTCGATGCCCCAGAGGCGGAGTCGGAACTGGTCGCGGGCTATTTCACCGAATACAGTGGTCTCAAATTCGGCATGTTTTTCATGGCGGAGTTTATAGAAATGGTCACGATCGGTGCGCTCATGACTATTTTATTTTTTGGCGCGTGGCATATCCCGTTTTTACCGACGGCCACGTTGCTTTCCTGGTTTGATTTTCTCGGTGCCACGGGTTCCAACATCATTGTGATGTTGATTCAAATAGGTGTGTTTTTTGGCAAGGTGGTTTTCTTTATCTGGTTTCAAATGATAGTTCGGTGGACACTCCCCCGTTTTCGCTACGACCAGATCATGAACCTGGGTTGGAAGATTCTTCTACCCCTATCCCTGGCAAATATTCTCGTTACCGGGCTCGTAATCCTGGCGCTGAATTAAAGGAGTGCGCTTATGGCTTATTATGTGAACAGAAATATAAGTATGACCTGGTGGGAGAGGTCTTACATCCCCGAAATTTTAAAAGGGATGTGGCTCACCTCCCGACGGTTCTTTTATAACTTGTTTGGATTCCTTCCTTTTTTCCTGGGCACTGAAAAAGAGAGAAGGATCTTCACCGTATATTATCCGGAAGAACAGGTTCAGTATCCCATAGCTTACCGGGGTCGGCCGGTGCTGGCCCAAAACGAGGATGGGATGCCGGCATGCGTTGCCTGCGGCCTTTGTGAAATTGCCTGCCCGGCTTATTGCATCCACATTGAACCCGCTGAGGATAGTGGGAAACAAAACCAATATGAACGATGGCCTGAGGTGTTCACTATTGATTACGCCATTTGTATTTTTTGTGGAAACTGTGAAGAGGC
>DODH01000263.1 GCA_003545625.1 Nitrospina sp. | reverse complement strand
TCATTAGCTTGTTTTTAAGGAGGAAGCATGACCAAACAAGACATCATTAACCAGGTTTCATCTCGGGCCAGTTTGTCCAGGGCCAAAGCTGAAGAGGCTGTGGAAACAGTGATTGAATTGATTAAAGAATCACTAGGTCATGGGGAACCGGTTATCTTGCGTCGGTTCGGAACGTTTCAGGTCCGGGCAAAAACCAAGCGGATTGGCAGGAACCCTAAAACGGGTGAGGAAGCTGAAATTTCTGCCCGGAAAGTGGTTCGTTTTAAATCGGGTAAATTTTTCAAACAAGCGGTGGATGAAGGTAAGGCTTGATCAAATCTTGGCCAAGGGCCCTACTTTTAAAGAATTAGCATCGCGTCACCGTAGCTGAAAAAGCGGTATTTTTCCTTTATAGCCTCGGAATAGGCTTTTTTCGCTAATTTTTCACCCATGAAGGCACATACCAGCAAAAACAGTGTCGATTTGGGCAGATGAAAATTGGTGAGCAAGTGATTCACCTTCCTGAATTTCCACCCTGGATAAATAAAACAATTGGTCCACCCGGATATGCCCTTCCGGATAGTTTTCTCAAAGGCCTGGGTCTCCAAGACTCGGGTAGATGTTGTTCCCACCGCTAAAACAGTTTGCCCCTTCTTTTTTGCTTGAGTGATCTTGTTCCAGTTAACTGGTGAAATTTGAAAATACTCTTCCTCCATTTTGTGAAGGATAATGTTTTCCTCGCGAATGGGAATGAAAGTACCCGGACCTACGTGTAGTGTCAGGCGGGCTGTGTCGATAAATTTTTCGCGAAGAATTTTTAATTGGGACTGGGTGAAATGCAGCCCTGCTGTTGGGGCGGCAATGGCCCCTGGATAGGAGGCAAAAACGGTTTGGTAACGTTTTCTATCTAATTCAAGCGTTTGCAGATCCGTATCAAGCGGTCTATGTATATATGGAGGCAGGGGCATTCGCCCATTCTGGTTTAAATAAGCTGAAAGCTTTTTTTCTGATGAGAATTTTATATGGGCTCGATTATCCTGCCGCATGAGAAATTGGGCCGTTAAATCGCTATTCTCGAATTTAAATTTAGCTCCCGGCTTTAAACGGCCCAACCCCTTTATCATGGCTTCCCATACCTCAGATTCTAACTTGCGAATGAGCAGGATTTCAACTTGCCTGGAATTAAATTCGGCTTGAAGTTTTGCCGGGATGACACGGGTATCATTGAACACCATCAGGGGATGATTTTTTAGGTGGTTTTTTAGGTTGTTAAAAGTATCGTGTGTCAGGGTTTGCTTTTCACGATCCACCACTAGCAAACGGGACTGCCCTCTGCGCTGGGTTGGTTTTTGGGCTATCAGGTTCTCCGGTAAATCGAAGTCGTAATGGGAAAGCTTATGGTTCAAGGAGGTTGCCCAGAAAAATTTGATATTGTCAGCCTATAAATAAAGGAATGGCGAGATTTTCGCAAGAATTTTTCCACCCTCGAGCGAGGGAGGCAGATAGCAATGACTATTGACCCGATAAGGGAATTATATTATCCTTCCCGTGTCATATAATGGGGTTAATTAAAAGGAACCGATGGGTTCTTCCTCATACAGGATAATTGTTCAAACATGTTTTAAGCCTCGAATACATGGATCAAGGAGGGTTTGTGGAAAAAAGAGAGTGGACAATGGGAAAAACACTGAAAGTTCTGAGCTTGGTTTTGGTTTCTTTGGCTTTGGTCTTTGGAACCGGTATCGAGGTGGATGCTAAAAAGAAGAAAAAGAAAATTGAATTGACCGAAGCAGAAAATGCCATGTTTGACAAATGGGAAGTCAAACCCAAAAAACGGGCCAAGTCGGTCAAGATTATGAGGAAAAAACCTAAATTTGTCGGTGCTGTCAAATGTAACGGCAGTTGTCACGATGCTTATTACCAGGCTTGGGTGAAATCGCCCCACGGTGGCACCTTTAACTTGTTAAAACCAGGGGAACGTAAGGAAGCCAAGTTGCGAGTTAAACTGGACCCTGAAAAAGATTACACCACGACTCCCCTTTGTTTACGGTGCCATACAACAGGCTATGGTCAAAGAGGCGGATTCAAACCGGCGGGAAGCAAGAGTAAAAAGGGCAAAGATACCGCTACTAAAATTGACCCGGAAGAGCCGAATAAGGAGCAGGTAGGTTGTGAAATGTGCCACTCGGTTGCCGGGGGTTCCCAGTTCCGTGCCGTGATGAAAGCCTCAAAGGGGAATTTTGTCAAAGCAGAAACGGAACAATATGGTCAGCGATGGGATTATGCCAACGTCTGCACCCGGTGCCATACGCATAAAAACACTCCTTTTCTACCTGAGGTTCATGATAAGTATAAATTCAATTTTGAAGAAAGAAAGTTGAAAGTCCACCAGATTGCAGAGTACTGGAATGAGGACAACATGGACCAGAAGCTGGAGAAAAAGGATGATCGTGCCAAAGAAGTTGGCCAGACGGAGAAAACCCCGTTGGTGATCGAAGACTTCAAAATCAATGATAAGGGTAAAATCAAGTTTAAAAAAGGCACAAAGCCTTATAACAGCAAGAAAAAAATCTTTAACTATAAATAGTGATTTTCTCTGATCCCTAAACAAAAGGGTCTGGTCCCTTCAGGGCCAGGCCTTTTTTTGTTAAGCCAAACTTCCTATTTGCCGAAAAGTCTCTGATGACATCCAAAAATTTCAAAAAAAATATTCTGTGTATCGGAGCGGGTTATGTCGGAGGACCGACCATGACCATCATTGCCAGTAAATGCCCCGATTATAAGGTGACGGTTGTTGACATTTCCGAGGAAAGAATCAATGCCTGGAACTCTGACGAACTCCCTATTTTTGAACCGGGATTGCTGGAACGGGTGCAGAAGAGTCGTGGGAAAAATCTGTTTTTCTCTACGGAAATCAACCGCTGTATTGATGAGGCGGACATTATTTTTGTTGCGGTCAACACTCCCACAAAAATGTTTGGTGAAGGGGCTGGAAAAGCCGTTGACTTGCAATTTATTGAGCAAACGGCAAGACGTATAAAGGAAAATGCTAAATCCAACAAAATCGTTGTGGAAAAAAGCACCATTCCTGTCCGGGCCGCAGAAACCATGGCGAACATTCTTCATTCTGGTAACAATTCTGTCCAATTTGAAATTCTATCCAACCCTGAGTTTATGGCGGAGGGGACAGGTGTCGCGGATATGGAGGCGCCGGACCGTATTTTGATTGGTTCAATGGATACTCCTTCAGGACTCCAGGCTCGTGATATTTTGATGGATATTTATCTTCATTGGGTTCCAAAAGAACGCTTGATCACTACCAACCTCTGGAGCAGTGAACTCTCAAAACTGGTGTCCAATGCTTTTCTTGCCCAGCGGATTTCTTCCATCAACACGATTGCATCGATATGTGAGTTGACGGGGGCTGATGTGACTGAGGTTTCTCGTGCTGTTGGGATGGATTCACGCATCGGTTCAAAATTTTTAAATGCGGGGCCGGGGTTTGGCGGGTCCTGTTTTCGTAAGGATATTTTGAACCTGGTATACCTGTGTGAATATTACCAGTTGAATGAAATTGCCGCTTTCTGGGAGCAGGTGGTTTCCCTTAATGATTACCAAATGGAAAGATTTGTGAAACGGATTTTGCAGGCCATGTTCAATACGCTGGTTGGAAAGAAGCTGGCGATTTTTGGTTTCGCTTTTAAACCGGATACAGGGGATACCCGGGATGCGCCGGCGATTTATATTTGTAAACGTCTTCTTGAGGAAAAAGCCTGCTTGAATATCACTGACCCCCATGCGTTGAATAATGCCAGGAAAGATCTTCAGGGTATTGAGAGGGGGGTGGAGTTTATTGAAGATCCCTATCAAGCTGTTGAGGGGGCGCACGGAATTGCGTTGATCACCGAATGGGACTCATACAAGAAACTGGACTACCAGAAAATTTTTGATAAGATGGAAAAACCAGCTTTTATTTTTGACGGTAGGAATCATCTGGATCATAAGGCTCTCTATGAGATAGGTTTTAATGTATATCCCATAGGAAAACCTGCATTGAAGCATTTGTAATTATCCCGCCTTGAATAAAACGGGATAATTCCCGTTTATCCTCATGTTTGCCGGAAATGAAAATCACCAGATATTTGGTTTTGGCTTTTTTAGGGGTTATGTCCCTGAGTGCCTGCAAGCTCGACTTGTCTTCAAAGATCAATATTGGAGATTTAAACCGGGTTGCGCTGAGTCAGGAAGGAGGGGTGACGGGTAGGGGAACCATCAAGCTGGAAGTTGGTTCTATGGATCACTGCCAGAATGAAAGCCGGTTTTTTGCTTCGGTTCTTGAGAGCCATTTTCAGGGTTTCAATATTCTGCCATGTGAACAGGTGGGGCTGGAATCTTATTTTGTTGCAGGGTTTCAAATCCCGATTTTGCATTCTGCAAGGGACTGGCCTGAAAAAAGTAATAGTCTGATTGCCATTAAAGCGGTTCGCTCCAGCCAGATTGGCGGGGTGGATGTGGATTTACTGCTTAATCCAGCGCGTTTTAGAACGATCAATAAGGCTATTGAAGC
>DODH01000315.1:4022-4695 GCA_003545625.1 Nitrospina sp. | reverse complement strand
AATCATTACCGGCGGGGATGAAAAAAGTATATTGAAAACCTATTACACCGTAAAAGGAGATTTTAATGATCCAGATATTACAGTGACTCCTTTTACGTCCTTGGGAAAACGGGTCATAGGAATTTTCCAGGCAATTCTACAGGCCCCGCAGGAACTTCTGGCCCCCATCACGGACAACCTACCTGGGGCAACGCAATCACCAACCCCTGCGGACAATTAGCAATTTTCAAAAAAAATTCAGGTCAACTTAAGGTTGAGAAATATTGACGATACGGAATTCGTCAGGAGACTTTCCCAAGTGCATGGCCAAGGTTGCTGTAATGACGGCAACATGATCGTCACCACTTGCGGAAGGAGCGGATGCGGGTTGACGACGTGCTTTAGGAGGCGGAGCTTCGTAGGGGACTAACTTCACCAATATCTTAATGGTGAAGATCAAAATAACCAGAACGGTAAAAATCACCGCCATAGCCAGGACAGAAACATTGACTGCTGCAAGAAATGAAGCTTCCATAATTTTCCTTTAGCGGAGGCTCTCCGCTACGCCAGCCACTTGGGCAATAGCGGTTTTGATTCCGGGTTCTACGGTGCCGACGATATCCGCGATCGCGGCATGCGATTCCAGGGCCGCGACATCCCCGAACAGGGAGATGAATACTCCGGCGGCCACGGC
>DODH01000315.1:3629-3796 GCA_003545625.1 Nitrospina sp. | reverse complement strand
AAAGGATGATGAACAGCGTCTGAAGGGTGAGGAACCCGGCCGCGGTCATCGACGCCCCGACGGACAGGCCGAGGAGGATGGTCACGACGTTCAACAACTCGTTCTCCGAGGTCTTCAACAGCCGGTCCACGACGCCGCACTCCCGGAACAGGTTGCCCAGCATCAGC
>DODH01000315.1:718-3622 GCA_003545625.1 Nitrospina sp. | reverse complement strand
GCCTACTTTCTGGGAAACCCGTGCCGCCATGGGGACTGCCGAAACCCCTGCCGAACCGATGAGCGGATTCACCCGGCCTCCAGTCATTTTGCACATGAGTTTGCCAAAAAGCACTCCGCCTGCCGTGGCGATACAGAAAGCCAACAAGCCCAGTACGATAATTTTAAGAGTTTCAAGCCGCAAAAATGACTCAGCGGTCATGGAAGAACCCACGGCCAATGCCAAAAGAATAGTAACGATGTTGATCAAATGAGTTTCCGAAGTTTCGTGCAAGCGGGCGGTAACCCCGGATTCGCGGAACAGGTTGCCCAGCATCAGCATGCCTAAAAGCGGGGTGACGCCGGGTAGCATCAAACAACAGACGATGGTTACCACCACGGGAAAAATAATCTTCACCGTTTGGGATATCGGCTTCAACTGCGCCATTTTGATTTTTCGCTCTTTCTCGGTCGTTAATAACTTCATGATGGGAGGCTGGATAAGCGGTACCAAGGCCATATAGGAATAAGCCGCCACGGCAATGGGCGCGAGCAAATGCGGGGCCAGCTTGCTGGCTATAAAAATAGATGTAGGCCCATCCGCTCCACCAATGATGCCGATGGCACTGGCTTCGTGCATGTTGAACCCAAGCAGTACCGCGCCAATGAGGGTGATATACACACCTATCTGGGCGGCGGCACCCAGAAGAAGAGTGGTGGGATTAGCCAGAAGCGGGCCAAAGTCTGTCAGTGCCCCCACTCCCAGAAAAATCAGAGGAGGAAGCACCTCATGCTTGACTCCCTGATAAAAAAAGTTGAGCAATCCTCCGGCATCGGTGTTTGCCATCATACTCATGGGGATGTTGGCAAGCAGACAGCCGAATCCGATGGGAAGAAGCAGTAGCGGTTCGAATTTTTTCCAGATGGCAAGGTAGATCATGAGGCAGGCGACCCCAATCATGAGTATATCGCCACCTTCCAGTTGGGAGAACCCGGTCGTGGTTAGTATCTTGGTAGCAGATGCGCCGAAACTAAATTCCATTATCCTATAATGACGAGTTCATCCCCGGTTTGCACGTTGTCGCCTTCTTTAACCAGGATAGATTGAATGGTGCCGGATTGATGGGCATTGACTTCAGATTCCATTTTCATGGATTCCATAATGAGAACGGTATCGCCCTCATTAACCGCATCCCCTTCCTTGCATATCATGGTGAAGATGGACCCCGGCAAAGGTGCTATCAGGGGAGAACCGCTTGCGGCGCTAGGTGCGGGAGCAGGTGCCGGCGCGGCGGCCGGAGTGGTTGTTGGGGGTGCGCTAACTGCCCCTTCGGTTGAGACTTCAACGGTATAATCCTTTCCATTGACCCGAACCTTATATACAGCAGATCCTGCTGGCACTGCGGGTGCGGCAGATGGAGCAGGTGCAGTCGCTGGAGTTTTTGCCGGGGCTATTGCTACGGGTTCGGCTTGGAGTTTGCCTCGTGTTTCAAAAAATTCCAGAGCCACTTTTCCAAACAGGGCATAAGTCAACCGGTCATCCTCGCTGGTGTATTTGTCCCCCAGTTCTTTGCAAGCTTTGTCCCATTCAGGATCCAGCAAATCAGCGGGACGGCAACTTGTGAGCTTTTTACCTTCAGAAACTTTAGCCAGCAGTTCTTCATCGATAGCTGCGGGCAGTTTTCCGTAATTGCCCAACAGGCATTGCCGGGTCTCTTTGGTAATCATTTTATAGCGTTCCCCTGTCAACACATTCAAGGTCGCCTGAGAGCCGACAATCTGGCTCGTGGGTGTGACCAGAGGCGGATAACCCATATCTTTTCGCACTCGGGGAACTTCTTTCAGTACTTCATCGAGTTTGTGGAGCGCATTTTGTTCCCGCAACTGGTTTTCCATATTGGAAATCATGCCACCGGGAATTTGAGATTTAAGGATATTGATATCCACACCCTTGAAATCGCTTTCAAACGCCACATATTTTTTTCTCACTTCGGTAAAATAATCGTTGATTTCCTCAAGCAGGTCGAGATCCAGGCCCGTATCCCTGGGGGTGCCTTTCAGAGCCGCCACCAGGCATTCCGTTGCGTAATGGGAAGTTCCCATGGATAACGAGGATATGGCGGTATCTACCATATCCACTCCTGCTTCGATAGCGCATTGCATGTTCATGCCTACCAGTCCGGTAGTCGCATGGGTGTGCAAATGGATCGGAATCTTGACGGTCTTCTTGATTTCACTAATCAGGGTTTTGGTTACATTGGGAGTCAGCAGGCCAGCCATGTCTTTAATGCAAAGAATGTCAGAACCCATGTCCTCCAGCTGTTTGGCCATTTTCAGGTAGAGTTCGACATTATGAACCGGGCTGACGGTATAGCTGATGCAACCTTCAACGGTTTCACCACAATTTTTAACAGTTTTTATAGCGGTTTCAATATTGCGAAAGTCATTGAGAGCATCGAATATCCTGAATATATTGATTCCCACTTCCACCGATTGTTTGACAAATCGTTCGACAATATCATCGGCGTAATGCCGGTAGCCCACAGCGTTTTGCCCTCGCAGCAACATTTGGAACGGAGTGTTGGGCATTTTTTTCTTGAGAGCCCGAGCACGTTCCCAAGGATCTTCATTGAGAAACCGGATGCAGGTATCAAAGGTTGCCCCGCCCCACATTTCCAGGGAGAAAAAACCAACCTGGTCGAGCTTTTCGGCGACGGGAAGCATATCCTCGGTCCGCATTCGGGTCGCGAGAAGGGATTGGTGTGCATCCCTTAAGACAAGCTCGGTAATTTTAAGTGGAGCGGTTTCCATTCTAATTAAATTCCTTTACGAATTAGAGATACCTTTAACCCGCTTTTCCTTTTTTCCTGAAAACCAGAGAGGTCTGTTCCCCATGAATTTTTATGATTTACCAAGGTCAAAGTCT
>DODH01000315.1:0-393 GCA_003545625.1 Nitrospina sp. | reverse complement strand
TTACCAAGGTCAAAGTCTAAACAGGGAAGCCGAAATTCTAAATTATTGCTTATTCAAAATCAAATCTTATTTCCGCCAGGTCATAGGCAGAAAAAGAAGCATAACACCGTATATTTCAAGCCTTCCCAACAACATAAAGATGATAAGGATGCCTTTTCCCATAGCCGGGATTTCTGCATAATTCCCCATCGCACCTACATTGCCAAGACCCGGGCCTATGTTGAACAACGAAGCCACTGTCGCCGACAACGCCGTGGTGAGGTCTACGCCCATTGCCGAGAGCAGCACTCCGCCCAAGGCAGAAAAGCCCATAAACAGGAAAGTTAAAGCGGCAACATTGGAAAGGTCATTTGGATCAATGGTTTTATCCCCCACTTTGACATGGAAAATGGC
>DODH01000217.1:2944-3330 GCA_003545625.1 Nitrospina sp. | reverse complement strand
AGGGAAGGTGATGCAGACTCCAGCCGGTTGATTTCGCCTGCAAACCGGGCGAACCACTCATCAAAATGGTAGTACATGGAATCCGTAAGTGCCAGGGGAGCCATTTCTTCGGCGGTCAGGTTGTTGGCGTTGCTGACAAACGGTTCCTGTGCCTTTGCAGGGATCACAGTAAAAACCAAAACTCCCGCCAGAAGGAAACAGATTTTTATTTTTGAAATATGCATAAACAAATAGAATCACAAACTGGGTTTTGCGGGGCGGCGAATGAGAAGCTGGCGAATCTGCCCGACCCGCTGATAATCTTCCACCTTCATGAACAGTTTTTCGGCCTTCTTTAAATAAGGGAGCGCCTTGCCCGGATCAGACAATTTTTCGCGATACAATTT
>DODH01000217.1:1340-2554 GCA_003545625.1 Nitrospina sp. | reverse complement strand
ACAAGCTTCTTCAAACATTTCTAAATCCATGAGAGACAAACCAAAATAAAATTGAAGCTGAACCGAGTCGGGCTTGAGGGCTACGGCCTGCCTCATATAATCCACCGCTTGGGAAATTTGCGAGTTCATGCGACACGCGATGCCCAGGTAATAATAAACATTGGCGTCTTGGGATTCGACATGAATAGCCCGGGTTAACACCTCCATGGCCAATACCAACTCACCCTGCTTAATATAGGATGCGCCCAGAGCTGTATAGGAGTGAATAAATTCCGGGCTAATGTCTATCGACTTTTTGAAAACCCATACGGCCTTATGCAGAGCATCAATGTCATTTTCCTCCATACAGCCATAAGCGACCCCCATATTGTAAAACGCATCCATAAAATCAGGTTTAAAACCCTGGGCCATCCGGTAGGCATCCACCGCCCCTTGGTACCAACCCAGACCTTGGAGCCGCAAACCTTCTTTCAACCATTCATCCGCGGCTTTGTTTTTATCATGAACCTCCTCCTTGGACCGGTGTAACTGATGCGCCAGAGCCGCTCTCGGAAAATCATTCTGGCGGAGATAAAGTTGTTCCGCCATTTCCAGATATTTTACGGCCCGTTTCGGATTCCGCAGTTTTTTAAGGTGAAGCGTCCCGAGCTGGTAATAGCCTTCCGCGAATTCCGGCCACACCCGCACCGACTTCTTTAAGGCCTGGCGTGCTGAGGTATGATAGCCGTACTCCATAAACGCGGTGCCAAGAAGCCCGCAAATCTGCGCAAAGGTTTGAGTCGATGTAACAGCATTTTTTTTAGAAACCTGATATTGGTCACGATTTCTTCCCAGCCGGTCAAAGATGAAAGTCAGCCAATAATCCGCCACCGCAAAATCTGCTGCCATGGGTATGGTTTTTTTTAGTGCCGCGAGCGATTTTTTTTCCTTGCCCGCAACCCAATAGGCCGTACTCAGATCAAAATAGATTTGTGGATAATTGGGTTTGAGCCGAACCGCCTTGCGGTAGTGCTCAATTTCCTCCCGGGCATTTCCCATCGCCCCGTAAATATGTCCCAGAAGGTGGTGAACAGGATAGGCATTGGGGCTCAGGTGCAATACATCATGGCAAACGCCAACCGCTTCCCAATAAAACCCCTGAGCTGTGAGCTTGATCGCTTCCTCAAACAAATCAATATCATCCCAGGGATAAGGCAAGAGGTCTTCGATCACCT
>DODH01000217.1:0-959 GCA_003545625.1 Nitrospina sp. | reverse complement strand
ACCAACTCAGGATTACTGCCCTTGAGCTTCTCCCCTAAAGTGGAAAGCCCCGTACTGTCAGAGGATGAGCGGTCCTGTTTGTTTTTTGTTTTCCTTTTACCCAATCCACGCCCCATCGAAAAAAATGATGGTTCAATTATAAAGGGTCGGAAACCTGATTGAAAGAGGGGGAAGTTATTCGGGATACCCTGGCGTGTTCTACAAAACATTTATGAAGGAGGCCGGTCTTTCCTGTCGCGTAAATGAGGCGGTCGGACTTAGGTGGCGAATCTGCCCTTGCTCAAGCACCAGAACTCGGTCCGCAATGGATTGGGCCTGATCGTGCTGGTGCGTGACCCACAAGATGGTATGGCTATTCTTTAAGGATCGAACCAGTTTTTCAATCGCCGCCGTGGATTTGGGATCCAGGGAGGATGTGGGCTCATCCATCAGCAAAACTTCCGGCCCCACTGCCAGCATGCGGGCCAAGGTGAGCCGTTGTTGTTGCCCCTGGGAAAGCGTGGTTGCTTTTTCACCGAGCCGGTCTTTGACTTCCTCCCAAAGAAACACTTCACGCAATACTTTCTCCACCAGGTCCGGGCAATCCTTTTTGGATATCTTTGCCACTTCCCTGACCCCCAAAAACAACGTGTCGAAAATGCTTTTTGGGAACACGCAGGGCTTTTGAAAAATCATGCCGACTTTTCTCCTCAACGCATAGACATTGGTACCGGGCCGATAAATATCTACTCCATCGACAAGAATACTTCCCTCAATACGGAAGTTTTCAATGCGGTCATTCATCCGGCAAAGAACACGCAGAAGAGTGGTCTTTCCCGAACCGGACGCCCCAATGAGAGCAGTGATGGAGTTTGCGGGTAGGTTGCAGGTCAAACCCTGAATAACCTTTCTTTCACCAAAAGCGGCAGTAAAATTTTTGAATTGAATCCCACCAGTGGGTTTTATTTCCCGTGGCTTGC
>DODH01000007.1:3198-6299 GCA_003545625.1 Nitrospina sp. | reverse complement strand
CGCCTTGCCCGGTAATGGTTCCGCCGCTTTGGCCGAGGGTCAATTTTCCAGAAGAACTCAAGCTACTGCCTGAAGCAAAGGTGATAGCCCCGTTCACCAGGTTGAGGTCGCCCGTTCCACCGATATTTCCTAGTTCAGTGGTGCTGATTATCATTCCGAAACCTGACAAGCCATTGCCGATACCCAAAGAACCGCCATCGGAAACACTAATAGTGGTTGAGCCGGTACCGCTGTTGAGCGTTCCATCTAAGATCAAGTCATTAGCCGTCACTGTCAATGCGTTGTTGGTGGTCGATAAAGAAGAGCCTGACGAAATTGTGAAATTACCCGACCCATTGTTACCGGTATCCGCATCGATATTTACCGCACCGGTAGTGGTTAATGAATCCTCAATAGTAATGCCATCGGTAGCATTTAGAGTCAGCGATCCGGTTGTGCTGATTTGGCCGGAGGTCACTCCAAGAGTAATGGAACCCGCTGAAGAGGTGATGGTCGTGCCACTGGCTAACGTGAGCCCACTGCCTCCCTGCAGACTAATGTCACCAGCTCCGGTCAATGTACTGTTGCTTAGAGTCAGGCCAGTACTGGCGGTCATAGCCACTGACCCCGATGAAGTCAGGGCGCTACCAACGCTTATAGTGGAACCTGTTGAAGTAAGCGTCAGGTTTCCTGAAGAGGAGATGCTACTGGCACTAAGCGTCAAAGCATCCGCCGAACTCAAAGTGATGACGCTTCCTAATGACAATGCTGATGAATTTGCATTGATATTCAAACTACCCGAGGAAGTGGAGATGCCACTATTCAAAGTAATAGCGGAATTTGCAGTCAATGCAATAGCTCCGGCCCCGGTCAGGGCTCCGGTCATTGTGATGCCAGAGGTCGCAGACAAAGTCAAAGCACCGGCGGCAGTCATTCCGCCATTGGCGGCACTCAGGGAGATATCCCCTGCACTGGTTAAGGTAATCCCGCTGGCGAATAGGATGTTATCGTTACCCGACAGAGTATCTACAGCGTTATCGGAGTCCCCGTCCAGGGTCAGGGCTCCGGTCACAGTTGTTAAATTGACGTTGACCTCTACGCCGTCCACCGCATTAGCAATCAAAGTCGAAAACGAGGAGGCCGAACCTTCAAAAATAATCGCGCCTTTTGAACCGGATAGATGCGCGTCCACATTTAGCTCCACCCCATTCGTGAAAGTGGACGTAGTCTGGGTCACACCATTGACATAGATATCCCCGTTGGACGAACCGCCGATGATGAGTTTATTGCCCGACATGGCAGCAAGTTCCGTGGTGCTGATGTTCAGGTCACAGGAACCGGTGCACGTGGTTCCGCCAAGCCCTATTTTTCCACTGTCAGTGTGGGTGATGCTGATATTACCGGCGCCGCTACTCAGGGTCCCGGATAATGAAAAGTCATCACCGGTCAGCGAAATGTCTCCGCCATTTGAGGCCAGGCTTCCTATAGTCAAGTCTCCCGTAGCGTTGAAAATTATGTCTCCACCATTGGTGGATATGGTGTCCGTACTGCTGGCGAAACTGATGGTTCCGTTCGTTACCGTGAAGGTGACCGAATTGCCACTGCCTTGTTGCAGGTTGAGCAGGTTGTCGCTGAGGTCGCTCAACGAAATACTGCTGGTGGCGAGAAGGATGATATTTGTGGACGCGGAAACCGATTCAAGCGTGGTCTCATAAATGGTGGTAAAGGTCGAAGCGCCACTGGCGGTAGTGGAACCCGATCCATCCGCGATGGTGATGGTGTCCGGATCGAGAAGAAGGGTACCGGTTTTTCCATTGGCGGCGGTGGTGTCCACCGATCCATCAAAATACAATTCTTCTTTTCCGGAAACCTCTACCAAACTGCCATCGCCAAAATATTTTCCGCCCCGACCTTTAACGATGCCGAAAAATCGCATTCTCCGATCGGCCCAGAAAATGATCTTGCCGCCATTGCCGCTTGTTACCGCATCGGCAAAGGTCTGGGTATCGGGTCCGATATAAGAATCGGTCGCGTTGGGAACCGAGCCCTGGCCCTGATAGTCGCCACCAAAAAGAAGCGTTCCTCCACCCAGGTCGCCCGAGACATCAATGAGGCCATATCCATCAAAACTCAGCATTTCGCTAAGGACATGAACGACACCTCCCGTTTCGCCCTGACCATAACCCGAAGCATCCAGTGTACCGGACACACTGACTTCGCCAGCGTCCCCACCCATGAGGATGATCTGTCCGTTTTTTTCAACCACCGAACGCGCCTGGATGATGCCATCCATATTGATCACCCGGTCAACAATATTCTGCGCGGCATTGACATCCAACCGAACCACCCCGCCATCGGCAAAAATGCTTCCACTGTTGGAGACCAGCGAAGTTAACACTTGCCCATCCATTCCGGTTACCTGCCCCATCACCTGGCTATCCACTCCCAGGTTGATGAGCTGGTCGCCATACAAGTCCACGGTAAAAGTTTTTCCGGAAGCCATGCTCACTTTGCCCAAACGTGCGGTGATGATCCCCATGTTCTGCACACCGGGAGCGACCAGGGCAATCAGTCCGCCCTCCGCCGCAGTAATACTGCCCTGATTGACCACCGTCGAAGCCAGACTGGAAGGAATGCTGAAGTTATAATTGCCGTTCATAAAATCCGTATTGGAAATATCGCTGGTGGTCGCGATTAAACCATGAACATCCACCTGCGCACTATTACCAAACAGAATTCCATTGGGATTGATCAGCCAGAGATCGCCGTTGGAGGTCAACTTGCCAAAAATATTTGAAGGATCGTTTCCAGTTACCCGGTTGAGCGTCACCCCACCCTGGGACAACTGAAAGTCAACGTGTTCGGCGCTTTCAATGTCAAACGTCTGCCAGTCGATAATGGCCTTGTCCGTAGTTTGGTAAATAGTCATTAGCTGGGAAGAAGACGAATCGATGGTGGCCGATCCAGCCTGAACTGTCCCGCCAGCAGGAAGGGCGTAGACCATGGAAGGGAAAATGCCAATCAGATAGGTTAAAAATGAAATCAGGAAAATGGCAGCGTTACTCGGCTTTTTCGAAACCTGAAAAACCCTGCGCCGCCGGAGCGCGCTCCGCACCTGCGGC
>DODH01000007.1:2033-2849 GCA_003545625.1 Nitrospina sp. | reverse complement strand
CCTGCGGCTGTCGCTTCTCCGTCACATTGCCGCCAGGGAATGCTTTCTGATTCATTTTAAAAACGTTCATGAAAAATCCCTAAAACCTTGCTGATAGGCTGAAAAAGAATCGCCCGTCTTTGTTCCCTTCCGCCGACACTTCCTGATTCAGCGGTTTGTCCCATTCCAAATATCCAGAAATCATATCTGTCACGTTAAACCGGATACCAAGTCCTAACGAGTTAAGATCCTGAACGGTGGAACCTGTGGAAATGGGAATGCGGTTCCAAACCGCCCCGTAATCGAAAAAGGTGTAGGCCTGCACATCCCTGAAATATTTTTTCTTCGGCTGGAAGGCTTTTTGAAGTTCCAGCTTAAAAGCCATACCCTGGTCTCCGGTAATTTCAGAAGAATCATAAGCCCGGCCAAATTGTGCGCCGCCTACACCAAATTCCTCAGAAGCCAAAAGTTTTTCAAAAGAATACTGCCAGGAAAACGCTCCCAACAACATCCAGGAAGGCGCCAATTGCTGAAGCCGGAGCACCTGCCCGGAAAGCTTGGTAAAGTCACTGTGGCCCTCACTACGGGTCAGGTTTTCCGATCCCGTTTTCGTGCAATCAAAAATATCAAAGCCCTTGCTCAAATTAAAACTCACCAGGTTCACCCCTCGATACTGATCTACAAAATCGTAGGACAACCCTAAGTTAACGATACGAAGGCGGTCTTCTGAATCCAATGTCCCCAGAATATCCGTGCTCGAGTTTCGATGCGTATAACTCAGAGATCCCGTCAGGTTTTCAGCCCTGGATCGGATGAACGGATGTGTGATTTTAAGGG
>DODH01000007.1:0-1643 GCA_003545625.1 Nitrospina sp. | reverse complement strand
TCACTGAATGATGCGGAAAAAAACAGTTTGGTGCCCTCAGAAGATATGGGTTGTTCATAGAAGCCACTGAAAAATTGCAATTCATCCGTGTCACTGGTGACCACACCCTGCAAACCGATGCGCTCATAGTTTTTAAAAATCGTATTGCCGGATAGCCCAGCATTGACCTGGATAGGTCCGTTGAATTTAGTGCCCCGATTATCTAACCCTAAGCTGCCCTCATAGGCTTTATTACTAAGAATCAGTGTCATGTTGGTGGCTCCCGGTTTATCTTTGGAAGGAGTGAGAACCGACTTAACTGAAACTCCCGGCAAGTCATCCACCAAAAGCAAATATCTCTCAAGATCCCTGGCTTTCAGGGGTCGGGATCTTAAAATTCCTTTTCGATATTCATTGAGAAGCCTTCTCGGGCCACGCACCTGACCCTGAATGGCAACCCGATCCACAAAACCCTCAATCACATTAATTTGAACCACACCTCCCTCAATTTTCTGGGGAGGCACCACCGCTTTGGAAAGAATATACCCATCATTGCGGTACATATTGGTGATTTGCTGGGCAATGATATAGATCTGTTCGAGAGTAATCCTCCGGTGCAGATATTTTCTGAACAGCCGCGAAAATTTTCGCTTGCCATAAATCGTAGAGCCTTTGATGATCATTCTCTGAAGAAGAAAGTTCACCTTCCTCATCGCGGCCGGAAAAACAGGCTTCAAGCTGTCCGGTTTTACCGGCACCCTTTGCGATTGTGGGAACTCCTGTTTTTTGAACCTCTCCTCAAACCGATGGGGGGCGGCCTGCTTGTAGGTCTGGTCTCGTCCCTGAGGGGTAATTTGGGCGTAGGATAACTGTGCCATAGAACTCCACCAAAGGTAGGCAATAACCCCTGTCAGCATTATTTTGCTACAAATTCGATTATTTGCCTTCACCCAGTCCATTCAATATGCCTTATTCTTAACGGTATCTCAGAGCCCAAAGTTAAGCCTTTCCCGCATCGCCCCAAAACCTTTGAATTACCGGAAACAAAGGAGTTAGACGATTTTTGCTAGCAGACAAATGCACCCATTCCAGCTCAAAATAACCTGCGGTTAGTTCCTAAAAATCAAGGTGTTTGACTTCCCAGCCAGGATCAGGAACCCCCTGCGCAGAAAACCCTTTGTTTTTAAAAAACTATTAAAAAAAATCGTGCTTATTTGTCCCTAAAATTGGGCACAGTTATTCGCCATATAGAGGAGCAAGGAATATGCCAAAAAGGGAGGTCAGCTCAAAAGCATTCAAACAGCTATAAAATAAGGAGTTATGTTATTTTTTTTGCGGGGCTTTGTGATGGGAAATTGAACTTTAAGGGTAAAAAATTCACCCTACGTCAATTAATTGTTTTTCTCTTTAAATTCGCTGGATATCAGAAGAAAATATCGGATTGGACAAAAAAGGCAAAAGTTTTTGAAACCTCACCGTTGATATATTTACAAATAGCCATTTAGGGCCTATGATGGGTAGCAAAAAAAACCCATTGCAAAAATTAATGGTACGGATCAACCTTAAGGGCGTAAACCATGGCAAGTAAGCAATCTATGATAACTTTGAATATGTGCGACTTTTGTTCGCACGAGAGGTCTGAGTGTGGCGCTCAACCCGTTCTG